>DAOVNC010000340.1 GCA_030630445.1 Kiritimatiellales bacterium
AGTGACGAGTGACGTTTGAGGCGTGACCCTTTTCACGTTTCACGTTTCACGTTTCACGTTTCACGTTTCACGTTTCACGTTTCACGTTTCACGTTTCACGTTTCACGTTTCACGTTTCACGTTCACCTGCACATAGCCGCTCCGGATTTTTTCTTCGATCTTCTTCTTGAGCCAAAACCGGATTTTCTCGCGCACGAAAGGGATCAGCAGCAGGAATCCGGAAACATCGGTGATGAGTCCGGGGGTGACGAGCAGCGCGCCGGCCACCAGAATCATTACCCCGTCGATCATCTGCGGGGCGGGCACGTTGCCAATCGACATTTCCCTCTGGATTTTCTGGATGATCGCGATGCCTTGCTGCTTCACCAGAGTCAAGCCGAGCACGCCCGTCAATATAACGAGCAGGAATGTTGGCCAGAAATGGAAAACCTCATGCACCTTTAGCAGTACCGCCAGTTCAACAATCGGCAGGCCGATAAACAAGGCTATGAGATAGGAGAGCGGCATCGCGTTCCCGGGGTCTACGATTCGTCGTCGGCGCGTTTCATCAGATCCTCGAAGCCGGCTTCGTCGAGCAGGCTTTCGCGCCATGCGGCCACGAGTTGGGTCGACTTTTCATTTCCAATGCCACTGGCTAGTTCCGCACGCATTCCGGGCAGGGCGACCGCTTCGTCTCCGAGCTCTTTTTCGGCGATGTAGGCCACGATGAATTCGTCTGGCGTGGCGATGAGGCCGGTTAGCGTGCCTTGTTCAAACCGGGCCGTGGCCACCTTGATTTCCTGCCCGAATTCGTCTTCGAGACGGGAGGTGACATTGAAGGGAGCGGTTGTTTTCAGCTCCAGCTTCTGCTTCCCGGCGGCATCGGCGAAGGGGGTTCCGGCCTTGAGAGCCGTTTCGATTTCGCGGTGGACCTGTTCGGATTTTTCGATATAGGCCGTTTCCGCGGCGGCGAGTTTGGCGGCCTCGGTTGCGGATTCGCGAACGACATCGAACGAAGGTAGGAAGGAGTCCAGTTTCTTCACCAGCGAAAGAACATAGACAAAGTCGCGGCCAACGACGGGGTCGCTGTAGTAGTGGGTTTCGTCGTCTTCAAGCGCAAAGGCGTCGCGTGCAAACGGAGAGGTGGGGTCGACGCCCTTGACGGGGTCGGTCAGGGAGAAGGCCGGAGTGTTGTCCACAATGGACAGTTCCAGTGCTTCGACAACCTTTTCGAAGGTCATGGATTCGTCGGCCAACTCGGAAACCAACTCATCGGCTTGGTCGGCGGCGGCCTTTCGGGCCAGCGCCACCTTGATCTCTCCGACGATTTCTTCCTTCACTTCCTCCAGCGGCTTGAACTCCGGGGCGGCATCGACGGCCGCGCCCTCGGCGGGTTCCTTAAGGTAGCGCTGCTTATTGTTTTCGTAGACCTGGGCCACCATCTCGTCGGTCGCCTCGACCTGGTCAAGGTAGTTGGAAACGGCAAACTGGACATAGTTGACAATCACCTTTGCCGGCATGCGGAACTGTTCTTGATTGAGATCGAAGTAGTCCTCGGCCTCTTTTTCGGACACGTCGGGCGTGCCGGAGAGACTGCGAGGGATGGAGGCGTACTCCACGGTGAGCATATCGGTGTAGAGGTGGAATGCCTTTTTGATTTCCTCCTCGGAAACCAGCCCTCCCTGTGCCGGGATCTGCGATACCTTTTCGATCAGCACCTGTTCGGAAAACAGGTTTTCGAGATCCTTTACGTTCAGACCGGTGCGCGGCAGGAACTGGGAAATGAAAGCGTTGTAGGCGTTTTTGTCGAACTGGCCGGTTTGCTGGTTCTGGAAGATCGGTTGGCGCTGGATCATATCGATGGTTTGCTGCTTGGTGACGGTCATTCCGAGCTGCTGGGCCTTTTTCAGGGTTGCGATGCGCTGCCATGCCGCCGTGCGGAAGGCTTCGTCGATCTCCTCGGTGACGTTGATCGCGCGGCCAAACATCATGGTATACATCACATAAATGCCTTGGTACGCCCGGCCAAACTCAATGCGGGACACCTCTTCGCCAAAAAGGCGCCCGGCTATCTGGCCTTCCTTCCGATCACGCTTTGCTTCGCTGCGGCTCTTCGCCCCCGGCGTATAAACGCCAACAAAGGCCACGCTGATCAATACGGCAAAAGCCCCCCATACGATCTTGGATTGGATAAGTTTATGAAACTTTGAAATCATCATTGTCATGGTACGGTCCTCACTCCTTACTAGTCTGTGTACAAAGAACCCGCGCACACTACCCATTGCGCCCAAACGGGTCAACCGGGAAGTGGCCTGATTAACGGCGATCCAATCCTGCGGGCCGCCCGGAAACTACAGGATCTTCAGCTTGGGCAGATCTTGGATGTCGACGGCGCCGATAACGCGGTTTTGCCCGTCGACGACAATGAGGTCGTCGATGTTGTGCTTTTCGTAGATATGGAGGATTTCGAGGGCGAGTTGATCCTTTGAAAGGGTTATGGGATTGGCGGTCATAATGGATTCGACCGGTTGCTCCACAAGATTGGGCGTTTCGATGAGGTGTCGGCGGAGGTCGCCGTCGGTTATGATACCGGCCAAGATGTTATCCGCCTCTACAACGGCCACGCAGCCGGACTGCGCGCCGGTCATGGCAATCAGCGCTTCGCGGACGGGTTGCCCGGTTTGAACCGTGGCGCAGCGCTCGCCGGTGCGCATCACGTCGCCGACACGCAGCAGCAGGGTTCGGCCAATGGCGCCGCCCGGGTGCAGTTTGGCATAGTCCTCGATCTCGAAGCCGCGGGCCTTGAGCAGCACCATGGCCAGGGCATCGCCCATGGCGAGCGTGGCGGTGGTGCTGGTGGTGGGGGCCATGTTGAACGGACACGCTTCCTTGTCGATCTTGACGGAAACAATGATATCGCTGTGCTGCGCGAGCGGGCTATCCATTTCGCCGGTCATGGCGATGATCTTGACGCCTTTGCGCTTTACCGGCTGGAGCAGGGCAATCAGCTCGTCGGACGCACCGGAATAGCTCATGGCCAGCAGGATGTCGCGGTCGCCAAGGATTCCGAAGTCGCCGTGCATGGCCTCGATGGGGTGCATGGTCACTGCCGGGGTGCCGGTACTAGTGAATGTGGCGGCCATTTTATTGCCGATATGCCAGTTTTTCCCAACCCCGGTCACCACCACTTTTCCGCCACGGTCCCCAGTGGCCAGAATGGCGTCGACGGCTTGGATGAAGCCTTCGCCCATATCGCGCTTGACTTTTTCAAGCCCGGCGATCTCGTTGTCCAGAACTTCCTGCGCGCGTGAGAGATAATCCAAAATGTGCTCCTTGTTTCCAACGACGGGAAGTACCGTAGCCGATTTTTTCCAACCATTGGAATTTATTTATTCAAATAAAGGCGGCGACCTGCTAGGGTGCCCGATCTTATCAAACCGAGGGTTTACTTATGGGCAACAACGGATCGAAAGTCGGATTTTGGGTCGCCATCGCGATTCTGGCCATGCTGCTGTTCGGCAGCTTTATCACCAATGTGGGTTTGACCGCCGCGTTGTTTTCGGGGTCGGCGGGATCGGACAACGACTATCCGGTGGACGAGGAGCCCTCGTTCGATGAAATCTGGTCGTATGGCTATGGCGACACCAAGGTGGTGCGCATTGACCTCGTGGGCGTCATTATGCGCGGAGGTCGCGATCGCCTGTTTGGCTATGAACCCGACATGGTGGAAGCCGCCCTCGACCAGATCCGCGCCGCAACGCTCGACACCGAGGTGAAGGCCATCCTGCTCGAAGTCGACTCTCCCGGCGGCGGCGTCACTCCCAGCGACGAAATCTATGCCGCCCTCCGGCAGTTCAAAGCCAAGGACGAAGAGCGCCTGATCATGGTCTTTATCCGCGATCTCGGCGCATCCGGTGCCTACTATGCCGCCATGGCCGGCGACTACATCATGGCCGAGCCCACCGCGATCGTCGGCTCCGTCGGCGTCATCATGCAGAC
>DAOVNC010000368.1 GCA_030630445.1 Kiritimatiellales bacterium
AGCACCCTGCACTCCGAAGACTTCTGCCGGATCCGGAGCTACATCTGCACCGCCCGGAAGAATGCGGTTGGAGCCTTCGAATCGATTTCCGGATTGTTTCGAGGCCGCCCGGCTACGTTGCCGCTACCTGAGTAGTTACGCTCTATTTATATTTTTCAGCGCGCACTTTGGCTTCCTTTACCCACTCGCTGCGGGCGGGCGAGGGGAGTCCGAAGGTGTAGTAGGGAGAATCGGTCCGGCCTTCGGTCATAATGGTGTGAATCTTGGCCACCACTTCCGGATATTCCTTGGCAATATTTTTGGATTCCTTCGGGTCGGCTTCAAGGTCGAAGAGCTCGATCTGTCCATCCACTCCTTTTTTGACGCGGCAGTAGCCTTTCCATTTGTCCATGCGCACGGCTTTGGCATTGCCGGTTTCCCAGTAGAAGTGGTTGTGGATGGCCTGCTTGCCTTCGCCGGTAAGCGTCGGGAGGATGCTGATTCCGTCGATGCCTTCGGGGGTTCTGTCCACTTCGTTGCAGGCTTCGAGGAAGGTGGGCATCATGTCCCATAGTGCGGTGGGAAGGTCGGTGGTGGTGCCGGCTTTGATTTTGCCGGGCCATTTCGCGATGAGGGGAACGCGGATGCCGCCTTCGCGAATCGAGCATTTCAGTTCTCTGAATGGAGTGGATTCGAAGAAGGTTGAATCGCTGCCGCCGTTGAAGGTCGGGCCGTTATCAGAGGTGAAGATGATTAGCGTATCGTTATCGAGGCCTAGCGCGTGGATGCGATCAATGATTTTACCGACGTTGCGATCCATGTGCGAAACCATTGCGGCGTATCCAGCGCGTGGCTGGGGGTGGGGGAGATAGCCCTTGTCGCCGAGATAGGGCGTGTCATCGAAGGTATCCTTGTATTGGGCATAGTCCTCCTGCGGCACCTGGATCGAAACGTGCGGGATCGGAGTGGCGTAGTAGAGGAAGAAGGGCTTGTCCTTGTTTTCGTCGATAAAGTCGAGGGCGGTCGAAATCATGGGTTTCGTGCAGTAGTCTGGCCCGGCGAAGAGCTTGAAGTATTCCTCTTCGGTGGCGAGCGGCTTTTCAAGCCGTTGGTGCGACGCAAATTCCGGGTTGTTGAGCAGAAGCTTTTCACCGTTCTTGTAGAGATAGGTGGGATAGTAGTTGTGAGCGCGCCATTGGTCGAGGTAGCCACAAAACACGTCGAAGCCCTGTTTCCACGGCACCCCGTCGGTGCCCGGTCCGCCGAGGCCCCACTTGCCGCACACAGCGGTGACATAGCCAGACTGCTTGAGCAGCTTGGCGACCGTGACGGTATCGGCTGGAATATCCAGTTGTCCGGCCACCGGCATGCCGAGATTGCCACGCACGTAGGAATGACCGGTGTGCAGCCCGGTTAGGAAAGTGCAGCGGCTCGGTGCGCAGACAGCATGGCCGGAGTAGGCGTTGGTAAACTTGATGCCGTCGGCGCGTAATTTGTCAAGGTTCGGGGTCTTGATCTTGGTCTGGCCGTAGCTCCCCAACTCGGCATAGCCGAGGTCGTCGGCCAGGATGAAGATAATATTGGGTTTGCGGTCAGAAGTTTTTTCAGAACCTGCATCAAGGGGGGGGGTGCAGCCGCTAAAGCCGATGCAAACCACTAGGGCTAAAAGGGTAAAAACTATCCGTTTCATAACATGCTCCTTCTTTGATTATTTCGTATGCCTACACTAGGTCTTGTAATTGAAGGAAGAAGATATACGAACCGAATGGGCAGAAAAAGAATATCTCACAAAAAACCACCGTTCGATCCCTCAATTCGAGGCATTACACGGAATATCCGCGTTGCATTATTGTTTTCGATGTCGCTACAAGTTTTTTCCCTGTCTATTTGGGGTTTTAATCCACCGATCCGCCTTTCAAGAATCCTATCATATGTGGGTTGACAGAGGGGAGGGCAGATGATAAATACCCAACCCTTCAATCCGGGTTTGGATTAAATTTTGTACTGGAGAACCGCAGAAAATGGCTACTAAAAAAACGGCAAAGAAGGCCCCGGCGAAAAAAGCCGCCGCCAAGAAAGCACCGGCGAAGAAAGCACCCGTCAAAAAAGCCGCAACCAAGAAAGCGGCCTCCGTTGCCATCTCCAGCGGAGGGGTTCCGCTCACAGGAAAGATTGCGCGAAACAAGCACTTCCCGGTCAAGGTGCTCAGGGAGCAGCTAAACCGCCTGCTGCTGCTGCGCGAGCGCGTCTCCGGTGAAATTTCATCGATCTCCCGCGATTCGCTCAGCCCAACCGAGCGCGATCCATCGATGTCCGACCAAGGTACCGATACCTTTGACCGCGAGTTCGCACTCAACCAGCTCAGCTCCGAGCAGGACGTGCTCTTTGAGATCGACGAGGCCATCCGCCGCCTCGAAAACGGTACCTACGGCATCTGCGAGATAAGCAACGACCCCATCAACATCGAACGCCTCCAAGCGTTGCCTTATGTTCGCTACACGATTGCTACGCAATCCGAGATTGAAAAGGGGCGCACCACCTACCGCCCGTTCGGCTCGACATTCCGCAGCTAGCCTACCTGGAGCGAACACATGCTTGTACTCCTGCTTGGACTGGCGGTTATCCTTCTGGATCAGCTCACCAAGCAGTATATACGCTCCGCCTTCGTCTGCGGGGAATCGCTCCCGGTTATTGACGGCTTATTTAATTTGGTTTATGTCCGCAATGACGGGGCGGCTTGGAATATGCTGAGCGGGCATGGCATGGTCCTGATCCTTATTTCCGTCGCGGTGCTCATACTGCTGATCATCTACCGCCGTTCGTTCCTGCAGGAACAGTTTTCCCATACGGTATTGCTTGGCCTCATGGTTGGTGGAATTGTCGGGAACCTGATCGACCGCATCCGTTTTGGCTGGGTCACCGACTTTCTCGATTTTCACATCGGTACGCACCATTGGCCGTCTTTCAACATCGCGGACTCCGCCATCTGCATCGCCGCCGGCCTCTACATCATCACCAACCTCATTCAGAAGAAAGAGGTTGGGCAGGGAGCGGAGAGCGGGGAGCAGGGGGATGGCTAATCCTGAACTCCACGCCCCATGCCCCTTGCCCCATGCTTTCTTCCTCGTTGGTCCAACCGCTTCCGGCAAGAGTTCGGTGGCGCAACACATCGCCGGCCGCGAAGGCCAACTGATCGTTTCCGCCGATTCGATGAATCTTTACAAAGGCATGGATATCGGCACCGCCAAGCCCTCCTCCACTGATCGGGGAAAAACCGACTACGCCGGGATCGATCTCGCCAATCCAACCGAAGAGTTCCGTGTCGCCAACTATCTTTCCACCGCAAGCCCCGCCCTCGAACCCGGCCCGAACGCTAGTCGGCCCCTCGCCGCGTCGGGTGACGATGTTGATCACACCGCCGATCGCGTCGGAGCCGTGGATCGTGCTCTGCGGCCCGCGGAGTATTTCGATTTGCTCGATGTTGTCGATCGAGAGCGTGCTGAAGTCAAATCCGCGTTGCGGTTGGCTCGGATCGTTGACCGGAATGCCGTCGATGAGCACCTTCGTATGCCGGCTGGCGGCACCGCGCAAAAACACCGTGCTCTGTCGACCG
>DAOVNC010000195.1 GCA_030630445.1 Kiritimatiellales bacterium
CCTATATCACTAATGATATAAAATGGGCGTTAAAAGGCTATTTTTGCCCTAAAATATATCGTCAGTGATATATTTTATGGGCTACTAATTGAGCTGTTTTTTCGCCAAGAGGTCGGCGTCGGCGTCGGCAACGAGGTCGTCGGAAGGGAGGGCGGCGATGCCGGCGGTGGCGGCGATGGGGGTGGCGCAGGAAACGCGCTCCACAAACTTGGCGGCGCTGGACGGGCCTGTTTCTGGAAGAATCACGGCAAACTCGTCACCGCCAAAACGGCAGACAATGTCGGCCTCGCGGGCGGATTTTTTTAGGAGGGTGGCGAATTGGCGCAAGGCATCGTCGCCGGCGGCGTGGCCTTGGGTGTCGTTGATTTGCTTGAAATCGTCGAGGTCGAACAGGACGAGGCTGAGCTCGCGGTTGTAGCGGGTGGCGGCGGCGATGTGGTCGGCGAGGGTTTCCTCGAAGTAGCGGCGATTGTAGAGGCCGGTCAGCCAGTCGCGGGTGGCCTGTTCGTTCATGGATAGAAAGGCGAGCCAGAGGGGGAGGTTGGTGTCGAGGGGGATGTGCATCTTGTTCATTTCCGATTCTTGATTTCTGATTTCTGCTTGAACCACTCGCGTTGCTCGTTATTTGCTTCGCAAAGTATCTGCGAGTCGCTTCGGGCGGAACTCCCGAATAGATAATTTGCGAATGCAAATAGCGACGAAGGAGCGGTTCATCGGCGTTGGCCTCCTTTTATCAAAGGCGTCGCAGACCCGAAAATCGGAAATCGACACTCTAAAATCAAAAATATGCTGCGAAGCTGCATTAGGGGTGGAAGAAGAGCTTGGCGTAGGTGTAGGCGATCCATTCGCCGAGGACTTTTCGCACGCCTTGGCTGTAGGCATACCAGCGGTCGGGGTCGTAGCCGGAATCGTCGAGGCAGGTGATGCCAACGCGGTAGTCGTTGCCGAGGGCTTTCTGGAAAAGCAAGCGGCTACGCCGCCCGTGCGGACCGGTGGTGACGAGGTGGATATTGCTTCCCTCGATGTTGTAGGCCATGAAGGCTTCGCGCAGGGCGGTGGCGGCGATGTAGGTGCGGTCCTTTTTGGTTTCCTCGCCAATGGCGATGATGATTTCGTTTTCAGGGATGCCGAGTTTGCGCAGGCGGGCGGCGGTCATTTCGGGGTATGACTTGAAGGCTTGGATATAGCTGCCTGTTTCGATGGGCACGCCGGTGCAGATGATTTTCGAGTAGTCTCCGGTCTTGTACATGCGGACGGCTTCGTCGAGCGCGAAGTCGTGGATCCATCCCTCGACCACCAGCAGGCCTTTGTGCGGGGGGGCTTCGGGGGCGAGAAAGGGGTAGAGATTCGCCACAAAACCAAAGAAAACAGCCGCGATAAGGATTACAACCACCAGCCATCCAAGGAAGGTCAGGCGCCGTCCGGTATGCTCTTTTGTCAATGCAAGTTTCATGGGGCATGTATAGCACGGTCGGGGCGGTGTAAAAACAAGAAACTTCTTGTGCAGAGGGGTTGACACGCCTGTCTGCCTACTATAACTTCCCGCCCTTGTACTTTTACCGAATCCATTGAGAGGATGATTTACATGAAGACTTTTGTGCCTAAAGAGGCTGATATCAAGCGTGACTGGTTCGTGGTCGATGCCGAAGGAAAAGTGGCAGGCCGTCTGGCCGTCGTGATTGCCGATGTGCTGCGCGGTCGCAACAAACCCACCTACACGCCGCATGTCGACACCGGAGCTTTTGTGGTCGTGGTGAATGCCGACAAGATCAAGCTGACCGGAAACAAGGAAGAGAAGAAGATTTATCAGGACTACTCGGGTTATTCCAGTGGTCGTACGGAAACCAAGGCGAAGGATATCCGCGCCAAGCATCCGGAGCGCATCATCATGCAGGCCGTCAAGGGCATGTTGCCGACCAACCGCATGAGCCGCCAGATCATCAAACGCCTGAAAGTCTATGCCGGTTCGGTTCATCCGCATGCCGCGCAACCGCTTCAGGAACTTGAATTCAACGGATAAGCAGGAAAAACATCATGGCTAAAAAAAATACTGTAGAATTGGCAGCAACCGGACGCCGGAAATCATCTGTCGCACGTGTACGCATGACGGAGGGTAGCGGGACCATCACCGTCAACGGACTGGAATCCGACAACTATTTTCAAAATACGTTGCTGCGGGAACTGCTCAAGAAACCGTTCATTACCGCAGATGTGGTGGGCAAGTTCGATGTGATTGCATCCGTCAAGGGCGGCGGAAAATCCGGGCAGTGCGGCGCGGTGGTTCACGGGGTATCCCGTGCATTGGCCGGTTCCGACGAAGAGCTGAGGGACATCCTCAAGAAGGCGGGCTTCCTCACACGCGATGCCCGCGAGAAAGAGCGTAAAAAGCCGGGTCAGCCGGGTGCGCGCAAGCGGTTCCAGTTCTCCAAGCGTTAATCCTTGGGCGACGCCGTCGCAAAAGCCTCCCGTATCCGGGGGGCTTTTTTTGTTTTCCAACCATTGAAAAATAGTTTTAATCGCATCTCCAACCTTTGAAAAAAAGGACAGGCCAATGTATTCGAATCTACACATGCCGAAAGGCTTCAAATGCGCGGGAATTTCCGCCGGAATCAAGAGCGGCGGTGCCAAGGATATGGCGTTGATCCTCTCCGACGAACCCGCGTCCGCCGCAGGGGTGTTTACCCAAAACCAGGTGTGCGCCGCCCCGGTCAAGATTTGCCGGGAACACCTGAATCACGGCGTGGCGCGGGCCATCGTGATGAATAGCGGAATCGCCAATGCCTGCACCGGATCCGCCGGGATGGTCGCCGCGCGCGACATGGCTGCCGAAACCGCCAGGATTATCGGATGCGAACCGCAGGAAATATTTGTCTGTTCCACCGGACGGATCGGTCCGCAATTGCCGCTCGAAAAGATCGTCCCCGGCATTGGGAATCTGTTCGACGTTGCGCTTGGAGAGCATATACACGAAACCGCCGAAGCCATGATGACCACCGACACCCGGCCCAAGGTTTCCGTCGCCGATATGCAGATCGAAGGAAAGACGGTAAGGATTCTCGGCTTCGCCAAAGGCGCGGGCATGATCGAACCCAACATGGCCACGATGCTGTCGTTCATCACCACCGATGCCGCCGTTGAGCCGCATGCGCTGCAGGCCGCGTTGAAAAAGGCGGTCGATTCCAGCTTTAACAGGATTTCGATCGATGGCGACCAAAGCACGAACGACACCGTCCTCGCGCTGGCCAACGGCGCGGCGAACATCAAGCCGCTTAACGAAACCTCCAAGGAATGGGAAACCTTCGTCCATGCCTTGGGCAACGTCTGCCACGAATTGGCCATGATGATCGTCCACGACGGCGAAGGCGCCGACAAGTTCGTGGCCGTCAACGTGGTGGGCGCGCAGTCGGACGCGGAGGCCGACCTCGCCGCGCGGGCGGTCGCTAACTCGCTGTTGAACAAGACCGCCTGGGCCGGGGAATATCCCAACTGGGGCCGGGTGATGGATTCCATCGGCTACTCCAAGGCGCGGGTCGATGAAACCCTCGTTTCAATCCACTACGACGACCAGCAGGCGGTTGCCAACGGCATGCGGACGAAAATCGCGCAAGAGGAGCTGATTAAAGTGGTTTCCCAAACCGATTTTGCTATAAACATCGACCTGCATCTTGGGGAGGGAAAGGCCACGGTCTACACCTGCAACTGTACCGAGGAATATGTGCGGATCAATGTGGAATAAGCATGAATGATTTTGATGGCGTTTTGAAGGAGCTTGGAGAACTCTATGAGTTCAACCGGGAGATTCGGAGCTTTGTTTTCTTGAAGAAAACACCATATGGAGCCATCGAACCGAATGCGCTGGTGGCGGAAGACACACCGGAATACAAAACGGGAAACGATTGATGGACAAGTTTATTGAAAAGGCGACGGTGTTGATCGAGGCGCTGCCGTTCATCCAGCAGTTTCGCGGCGATACCGTGGTGGTGAAGTTTGGCGGAAGCATCATGGAGAGCGAGGAGGGCTATAGCCGGATCTTGCAGGATATCGCGTTCATGGAGTGCGTTGGCCTGCGTCCCGTGCTGGTGCATGGCGGCGGCAAGGCCATCTCGCGGGCGATGAAGGAGGCCGGTATTGCCCCCAACTTCGTGCATGGCCTGCGGGTCACCGACAGCACAACCATCAACGTCGTGGAGAAGGTGCTCAACCACGAGGTCAACCCGCATCTGGCGGAAATCATCCAGCAGTTCCATGGCAAGGCGCGCGGCATCCATGGCGAAGATATTATCCGGGTCGACAAGTTGGTCGATACGGATCCGGAAACCAACGAGCTGCTCGACTGGGGCTATGTCGGAAAGGTCAACCGCGTGGATATCGAGCCGATCCAAGCCTATTTGCGTTCGGATATCGTTCCGGTGATTACGCCGCTTGGCAAGGGGGCTGACGGCCATTTGTACAATATCAACGCCGACGATGCAGCCACCGCGATCGCGTGCGCACTCAATGCCCGCAAGCTGGTATTCCTGACGGATGTGCCCGGCCTGCTGCGCGATCCAGAGGATCGCAACTCGCTGATCTCGTCGCTCCATCTGGGCGAAGTGGACGAGTTGATCAACCGCGGCGTGATTGCCGGCGGCATGCTGCCGAAGGTTCGGGGCATGGTGGGGGCGGTCGAGTCCGGCATCAAGAAGGTACATATCATCGACGCATCCCTGCCGCATTCGCTCCTGCTGGAGCTCTTTACAACCGAAGGGGTCGGGACGGAAATGACGAAGTGAAACTTGAAACCTGAAATTGGACGCGGAGCGAGGCTGGAGGAACGACAGCAACGACCGTAGGGAGAGGCAAACTTGAAATGACTACGGCTGAGATCGCTGAAATGCAAAAGGATTATCTGATGCCGACCTATGCTCCGGGCCTCGCGCTCGTCGAGGGTTCGGGAACGAGCGTGTGGGATGCGGATGGAAACGAATACCTCGACTTCGTGTCGGGTATCGCGGTCACCAATATTGGCCATTGCCATCCAGCGATGGTGCGGGCGGTGCAGGACCAGGTCGAGACGCTGGTACATGTTTCGAACCTGTACTACAACGAAAAGCAGCCGCAGCTTGCCAAGGCACTTGCGGAGCATTCCGGCCTGCCGGGCGCAAAGTGCTTCTTTTGCAACTCGGGGGCGGAGGCCAACGAAGGGTTGATCAAACTCGCGCGGCTTTGGGGCAGCGATAAGGGGAAATATGAAATCATCACCATGCGGCAGTCGTTCCATGGACGGACACTCGCCACGCTGACCGCGACCGGGCAAGAGAAGGTACAGAAAGGCTTTGGGCCATTGCCGGAAGGTTTTGCCTATGCCAATTTCAACGACCTTCAATCGGTCGAGGATGCCATCGCAACCCAGACCGCGGCTGTTTTGGTCGAGGCGTTGCAGGGCGAGGGCGGGGTGGTTCCCGCCGACCCGGAATTCCTGCCCGGACTCCGGAAGCTGTGCGACGAAAAGGGTATTCTTCTGCTGTGCGACGAAGTCCAGTGCGGCATGGGACGGACGGGCAAATGGTTTGGCTTCCAGAACTATGACGTTCAGCCCGATGCCTTCTCGCTGGCGAAAGGCCTTGGTAACGGCTTCCCGATCGGCGCCATCGTTGCGGGCGAAAAGCTCGCGGACACGTTCCATGTGGGTCATCACGCAACGACGTTCGGCGGCACGCCGCTGGCCTGCTCCGCCGCGCTGTCGGTGATCGGGGTGGTCGAAGAGGAGGAGTTGCTCGCCAACACAATGATGATGGGCGCCTATTTGGTGGAAGGCCTTTGCGAAATTTCCGTGAAGCACAAGAAGTGGGTTTCCGGCGTTCGCGGGCTTGGGCTCCTGCTCGGCATGGTGCTGGATGTTCCGGCGCTGCCGTTGCAGAAAAAGTTGCAGAAAAAAGGCATGCTTGCGCTGGCCACTGCGGGTAATGTCCTCCGGTTGCTGCCCCCGCTAAACGTATCGCAGGAAGAGATCGACCAAGCCCTCAATCTAATCGGCGAGGCGTGCGAAGAGCTGCATGAAGAAATGGCGGCTCTGTCGCCGAATCCCTGCCGGTGCGGCATGGGCGAATAGCTTTTATAAAATAGGAGAATGAAAAATGTCATATGACCTGACAGGAAAAGTAAAATTAGTGATGGATGCAAAAACCATCAGCGACAAGTTTACCGTGCGTGAATTCGTAGTAACGGTTGAAGACGGGAATTATCCCCAGGACATCGCTTTGCAATTTGTGAATGACAAGGTGAGCTTGCTCGACAATCTCCAGGTGGGGCAGGAAGTGACCGTCTCGTTCGATATCCGCGGGCGCGAATACAACGGACGCTACTTTAACAATCTGAACGCGTGGAAACTTCAAGCCGGGGAGGCTGCCGCTCCGGCTCCGGCCGCTGGCGAAAAGCCGCCTGTCGCCGACAAGGATGTTCCGGCCGACTTCGACGAATACGAAGACGATATCCCGTTTTAACCCAGCCTTGGAGCAATGAATGACGAAGGATGAACTGCCTGAATGGGTAGATGATTATGGCCGGCTTGCAGAGACCGAGTTTTCCTTTATGGATCTGGTCGGCCATCTCCGGGAGAAAGGGGGCAAGGTCGAGGAAGATGCTGTTTTCGATCTTGCCGCGACCTCCGAGTATCTTTTCGAAGCGGATGGCCTGAATGAAAACTTTGTTCCGCGTCGTGCCTTTTTTCAAGGGGCGCAGTTTCGGATTACCCCGTTGAAGGAAGAGATCGAGGGCGGATACATTGTTCCCGGCCACCGTTTCATCCCCTTTGTTTCCCGCGAGGTCTTTCCGCCGGATGCGCGGCTGGTAC
>DAOVNC010000399.1 GCA_030630445.1 Kiritimatiellales bacterium
ATGGCGAGGCTCTCAGTGGCTTGCAGGCAGCGCATGCCGGCCCGGAAGGCATACTGCTTTTCATGGTCGGGCCTGATGAATATCCCGGCGCGTGAAACGCGGGCCGTGGCCACCAGACCCTCAACGACGCTCTCGAACAGCATATCGAGATTGTCGAAGTTTTTCTGCGCCTTGGAGAAGTTTTGCAGCGGGGTGGAAAAGAGCGTGCGCGGTTGCGGCTTGGCGTCGGTTTGCCGCGCGTTGAGCTTGGCTAGTTCGTCTTCGAGCAGGCGGGATTTTTGCCGCAGCTGAAAGCATTCGGTGGCCTGTTTCAGCAACGACTGGAATTCGCGGCGGTCGGGTTCCAGCCCGATGGTGGCGAACGGCTCAAGCCATTCGGCGGCAAGCATCGGGTCGGAGCGATCGGCACCCATGACGATAACGAGGGTCATGGGCCAGTTGGTTCTGATTTCGGAAAGGACTTCAAGGCAGTCCGGGGCGCGCAGGTCGGCCAGGAGGACCGTGTCGCCAAACTGGGCGAACCATTGTTCGAGGTCGGCCTGCGTCTCGATGGGCTGCACGGCGGCGATGCTGGAGGCGATCCGGATCAGACGACCGGTCAACTCCTCGTCGCGGCTGTAAAGGATGCATGACGGCATGGTCTTCATGCGGCGGCATCCTTCTTAAGCAGTGGAATATAGATGGAGAAGGTGGTGCCTTTGTCCAACTCGCTTTCCACCTCGATCACGCCATGGTGTTCCTGGATGATTCCGTGGGCCACCGACAGCCCCATGCCGGTGCCTTCGCTCTTGCTGGTGAAGAACGGGTCGAAAATCTTTTGCAGCTGATTCTTTGCAATGCCTTTGCCCGTGTCGCGGATCTGCAGTCGAATGCAAGACTTTTTAATGGCGTTTTCCGGGTTCTTGCCCTGGGCGAAGCGGTAGGTGCAGTTGGTGGTGGTTACGGTGATGGAACCCTCGCTCCCGATGGCTTCGATGGCGTTGAGGTTAAGGTTCACCAAGGTCTGGGCCAGCAAATCGGCATCGCCGGAAATGAGGTCGCGTTTGGCCCGGAGATTGTTGTTCAGCACAATATTCTTCTGGTATAGCTGTTCGCGAATCAGTTTGAGGGTCTGCTCGATGGTATCGTGCAGTTTCATGGGCACAAGGTGGGGCTGAGGCGGTTTTGAAAAGCTGAGCAACTGGTTCACGATGCCGTCGATCCGTGATACCTCGTGTGCCACGAGCGAGGAAAAATCATGGCGGAATTCTTCGTCGGCGTGGCGTTCGGGCAGGAGTTGGGTGAAGGTTTTGATGGTAACGAGCGGGTTCTTGATTTCGTGCGCCATGCCGGCCGCCAATGTGCCGACACTGGAAAGCTGGTCGGTGCGCCGCACCTGCTCTTCGAGACCTTTGAGCTCGGTCATGTTGGTAAACACCAGCAACGCGCCCATCGGCTTTTCGTCATGGCCAATCAGGTAGGCGGAACCCATGCGGACATGCATGTTTTCTTGTTCTTCCTGGGCAAACAAAACCACATTGGTGTTTTGTGCGCCCAACTGCGTAGACAACGAGGCCTCCAATGCCTTTGAAATGGCTTTCGGCAACAAGCCGATGTCTTGGCCAAGGGCTTGCTCCTCCGTCAACCTAGTTATGCGCTGCGCCTCGTGGTTGATCAGCGTAATCGTTCGCTCGGGGCTGGCGACAATCACGCCGCTTACCAGTTGGTCGAGCATGATGTCATTGCGGATCTTGCTGTCTTGCATCTCGGTATATAAATGAGCATTTTCCAGCGCCACCGCAAACTGGTTGCAGAGAATCTGCAAGGCGTCCTGCTCATTCTTGTCGTAGATTTGCCCGCCTGTCCTTGAGCCAACTAATAGAATCCCTGTCAACTCTCCTTTTGAAAATATACCGGTAGCCATTGTGGCTTGAACTCGGCGCAGTTCACGTGCGACAGAGATTGTTTCTGAAGTTTCTCGGATGCGCTCTAGGCTATCTTGGCAAATCGTATCTTTTGATGTTTTAAGCATGCAGACAATAGGATTGTCCTTTGCCAATATTGTATTTTGAGTTCCTGTCTTTGGGTATTTTTGTTCGTAGGCATCCTTTTCAATTCCAAGAATTACCTGTGACTTTGCGCCCAGTGCGCTTTTTATCAGTTTGGAAAAGTGGGATAAAAGCGAATCAATAGTCGATACAGACTGAAACACTCTGTTAGCGCATTTCATGGTGTCGGAGACATCCATTGATTTAGTTGCGATTAGCTTGCTTGCGGCTGTATGCATATGCCGTTGTGTGGGTGCCAGCATTAGAAGAGACACAACAGTTGCCACAATCTGGGATAGCAGGGATGGGTTTGCCATTACGTCGCTTAACATGTAGTTGGTTGTGAACCAGACCGCTGAATAGGTTGCGGCCAAGATCGTTGCAAGCAAGGCATATGCAATTGCTTGCCTGAGCAATTTTTCGATCCCCATGATGCGGCGGGTGGCTATTCCATACGCAATGACAAGGTTCATCGGAATGATACATAACGGGCCATATTGTTGCCGTTGAGTGCTTCCCGATATGATTGCAATTAGGTGGATAAGGAGGGCGAATGGCAGTGCGCTTGCCATCCCCACCAAGGCAAATTGCATTTCTACCTTGGCCACCCCAGCGGACGTTTTTAATGTTTTGTAGAATACATAGATGGTTCTGTAAATCACGATAGGGAAGAACAGCATGAAAAGGATAAATCCCGGACCATAAGCGGTTTCAGGAACGAGAAGTCCGTTCTCTGCCGTGGGCATTGTTACGGTCTCAAGAAAGAAGTTTGTCCCGCACATCAATGAGACAGCCCCGCTGAGGGCGAGGATTACCTTTGATTTTGCGCATAGACGAAAAAAAGAGAGTTCTGGAGCGGAGATTGATTGGCAAAACAGGTAAAAAGAAACAGGAATGAATGCCCCGGCAATGGAGGCTCCCCGGATGCCGATTTCCGCCGTTAAACTAGTGCGGGAGTTTATGACACTCAGAACGAAGGCAACCCAGAAGGCTAGGCTACTGGAAAAGAGCAGGAACAACCGATTCTGCGATCGTTTAGGATTGGTAAAGAAAACGATAAGGCTGACAGCTGTGTTTGTCGCAAGTATGAACAGTAATATGGCTTGGGCTGATGACATCTGTGGTGCTAGTCCTTAAACTTTCCTACTACCATGCTGCAGTTGCTTCTTCCGAACCCGTGTGAGTTTACAATTGCAACTTTCACTTCCTTTAGCCGACTC
>DAOVNC010000067.1 GCA_030630445.1 Kiritimatiellales bacterium
CTGCTCCTCGGTGAACATTGATGAAATTAAGTGATGCTTTTGAACTCCCCGAAGCGACTGGTTGGATTGAAATATTGGTCCTGACGGCGATCTTTTATTCCATCTTCCGCCTGTTCAAGGGAACCCGCGGCGCGGCTATTCTTTCGGGGCTTATCATTCTCTATGGTGCGCTATATGCCATCACGTCCCTAAGCCAGTTGAATATTCTCAACTGGTTGCTTTCCAGGGTAATGCTCTATCTTTCACTGGCTTTTTTGGTTATTTTCCAGCCCGAAATCCGCCGCGTGCTGGCCAAGCTTGGACGGCAGCCCATGTGGCGACCCAATGGTATTGCATCGCAAAAAAGCCTGGTTGACCCTATCACGCAGGCGGTTCAGGTTCTTTCGAAGCGCAAGATCGGTGCACTGATCGCCATTGAGCGCGATATCGGCACGCGGGCGTTGCAGGATACCGGAACACGGATAAACAGCACGGTGAGTGCGGAGCTGTTGTCCACCATTTTTTTCCCGCACACCCCGCTGCACGACGGCGGAGTGATTATTTCCGGCGACCGCATTTGCGCGGCGGGTTGCTTGTTCCCCCTCTCTCAGAAGCAGGAATTGAGCAAGACCCTTGGAACGCGACACCGGGCCGCCATTGGCATTGCCGAGGAGACGGATGCCATCGTCATTGTCGTTTCAGAGGAGACGGGTGCGGTTTCGATTGCCTATAATGGGCGTTTGCGGCGCGGGCTTTCGGAGGATCGCCTACATCGGGTTCTTTCGTCGATGTTGCGGCGGGAACACACCGGACTGACCCGGTTCCGGGAAAAACTTAAAACCGGGGAGGCCGATTTGTCCGACACGGTTTTGATGAATTTCAGCAAGGAGAAGGATGAAATATAGGCTTTCCAGACTATGGAAAACCCTGAAGACCGAGAAGTGGCTGTTGCTGCTCTGCTTTATTCTCGGCTTTCTGTCTTGGCAGGGAATCAGCCAAAAAATTGGCCTTGAAATTCCCGTTTCGAAGGTGTCTGTGGATATTGATGTGCCCGAATCTTGGGCTGTTGGGGAAAAGTCGGTTCAGCACGTTAATATCCTATTCAAAGGTTCGCAGGAAGACCTCGGCTATCTCAATAATGAACAACTCCGCGTGGTTATTCCAATAACGGAACCGACCGCAGGCGAGCAACTACAGATAAAACTATTGGAAAAATACCTAAAAATCCCACCGGGCACTACCGTGGTGGAATTCAACCCTCCAGAAATTTTCGTCACGCTCGACCAAAAGGCCGAAGCATTGCTCCCTGTAAAGGCGGCTATCGTAGGTTCCCTCCCGGAAGGACTCGAGGTGGACCAAATTGTGTGCACCCCTGCCTCCGTGCGAGTGTCGGGCGCACAACAAGTTTTGGCCAAAATGAAGAATATTCAAACTGAACCGGTCGACCTAAAGGATCGCCAGAATTCTTTTAAGATTAGCGTACCCATCGCCCTGCCCCAAGCAGGCCGTATGCGGGCGGAGCCAGAGTGGGTCTCGGTTGACTTCGTACTGGTTCAGCGCAACAGCACAGAGAAGTTTGAGAATATACCGGTCAGGATATTGTGTGCCGCCGGGGCGCCTCGAACCATGGAACTCCAACCAAAGACCATCAGTATTACAGTAAAAGGGCAGCAACAACGCATTGAACAATTCCGTACGGCGGATCTTTTTGCCTACGTCGACTGTACGGGACTTAACGAAAGTACAGAATACGACCTGCCGGTCAGTGTTGATCTTCCCGATGGCCTCCAGCTCGTCAGGACGGATCCCGCTGTGGTACATGTTGATGTTGCCAAACCAAACTAGGAATTGTTTTCATGAGAACGCTTGTTAAATACATCCCGCTTATCTTTTTGCCGATCTCCATAGGCCTGGCCCAAAACGGCGATTCGACAAACTCAGCCTTGTCCAGCCTTCGGATATCCGGGGAACGATCCCAGGAAGACCGGCTACAGTTCCTTATGGATGTCGCACAATCCTATGTAAACGAAGATGATACGATATCTGCCGTAGGAGCCTATGAACGTATTCTCGCGATTGACCCTGACCATCTTCAGGCAAGGTATGTTGTTGGGCATCTCTACATCACCACCAAGCAGTACAAAAAGGCGGAAACTATTTTCCTGGCCTTGCTTGAGCAATATCCAGATGATTTTAAAATTTTTAACAATCTTGCATGGTTGTACGCGACCGCCGAAGACCCTTCGATCCGGGACGGAAAAAAAGCCATCAAATTCGCCCAAGAAGCCATGCTCTTGGCTCCGAACGACTACCATGTCTGGAGCACCCTTTCAGAAGCCTATTATGTCTCTGGTGAATATGAAAAAGCCCATCGTGCAATTCTACATATGGCCAGCCTTGCCGTCCGCTACGGCACAGATATTACCGAACAGTCTGTAAAAGATTACAACGAACAAATCTTGAAATGCAAACGCGCCATGGATACTGCAGAGTCCATGAAAACAGAGGATGGGCAATAATCCTACTCCTCAACCCCTTCAAGCGCACTTCAATGGAAAATCCCAAAGGACTCGCTCTTGTTTTCGGAGGTTCCATGTGGACCACCCCGAAAATAGGGTGATTATTACTCGTTGGTTCCCTGCCCCATCCAAAATAGTGCATGGATTTCTTATCCTTAACGGAAGAATAGAACCACAGATTCACGCAGATGCACACGGATTTACAGGAAGATACGAAAACTCATGTACTCACTCGATTGAGCCGGCCAAGTGATTACCCAATCCTTTCCAAGATCCGCACTACCCATCAAGTGAACCGTTTCCTTCGGCACTATTTTATACTCCGTAAAATTATCTCGCTTCGCTTGGCGGTGTCTTCCGTGGTTCATACAATACGAATCAAGTTGATTGAGTATAATCCATGGTTCCAATTTGGCTTCGGCTATGCCGCGCTATGTTTATCTGTGCCCACCCGTGGTTCATTTTCCTTTGTAGGCTTATTATTCACAAGTCATTGTTGACCCCGTTCTTAACGAGTGCAACTATCGCGCCTAGTCACAAGATTCTCCCTTTTTTTGGAAAGTTTTTATTTTATGTCTCTATCTTTATATAAAGTAGTGGTGGTTGGTGGCGGACATGCGGGCTACGAAGCTGCGCTTGCATCTGCACGGCTAGGAGTAAGAACTCTCTTAATAACACTTGATAGGTCGTTGGCTGGGCGCCTGCCGTGCAACCCTTCTATTGGAGGTATTGCAAAATCTCATATCGTATCGGAACTTGATGCCCTTGGCGGTGAGCTTGGTCGCAATGCCGACTATACTGGTATTCAATATCGCATGCTAAACACCCGCAAGGGTCCGGCCGTCCAGTCCAACAGACTACAATGCGATAAATTTCTTTTCCCTATTCGAATACAACATATTATAAACAACCAAGTCAATCTTGATCTGCTTGACGACCTTGTCACAGAACTACGAGTCCTCCGAGGTAAAATCTGCGGGGTAACCTGTCGAAAGAGCGGCGAGATCAACGCCGATTCAGTCGTTATTTGCACAGGAACATTTCTCAGGGGCCGCGTTCTTATTGGAAGGGAAAGCATCAAGCAGGGCCGGATGGGAGAAGAGTCGGCCGAGGAGCTCTCTGCCTCATTCAACAAGCTTGGATTCGAGATGGGCCGGCTCAAAACGGGTACCCCGCCCCGCTTGCACCGGGATTCGCTGGATTATTCAAAGATGGAAATCCAGGCAGGCGACGATCCCCCGCCCTTCTTTTCCCGCATGGCACGGAAAGAATGGAAAATGTTCCATGAGGAACAAGCCAAACCTTCTTCTGAAGAGATGAACCGGATGTTCCACGTGGAACACCCGGAACTACACCCATGGCGCCCGGGCCATGACCAAATCCCTTGCTATCTGACCCACACCAATCCCAAGACCCACCAAATTATTGCCGATAACCTCAACAGAAGCTCCATGTATGGCGGAATGATAGAAGGAACGGGCGTTCGCTACTGCCCCTCGATTGAGGACAAAATTGTGAAGTTTGCAGGGCGCGACTCCCATCATGTCTTTATCGAACCGGAAGGCCGCGACAATATCCGAATCTATCCCAACGGAACCTCAAATAGCCTGCCCGAGGAGATTCAAGTTGAGATGATCCATTCCATCCAAGGGCTGGAAAATGCAAAAATGCTGCGCCCAGGCTATGCCATTGAGTATGACTACTCAAATCCGACCCAACTTTTTCATACATTGGAAACGAAACGCGTCGAAAACCTCTATTTTGCAGGTCAAATCAATGGAACCACGGGCTACGAAGAAGCGGCCGGCCAAGGATTCATTGCAGGTGCCAATGCTGCGTTAAAATCTCTTGGTCGCGATTCACTCACTTTAAGCCGAAGCGAGGGCTATATCGGCGTATTAATCGATGATTTGGTAACCAAGGGTACCGATGAGCCCTACAGAATGTTTACTTCACGTTCTGAGCATCGCCTTACACTCCGTCAGGACAACGTCTATTTCCGACTGCTGGAAAAAACCAAGGAGCTTGGAATCGTGGATCAGAGCGAAATAGACGATCTTTCCAAGCTTTGGAGCCTAATCCACTCGGAAACCAAACGGTTGGAACAAGTCTTCCATAATGGATCATCGCTTGCGCAGATTCTTCGCCGTCCGGAAATGCGTTATTCGGAACTCCCGCAAAATACACCGATCCTTGATAAAGACGTTATTCGGCAGGTTGAAATCGAAATCAAGTATGCGGGCTATATCAAGCGGGAGCGGGAACGTATCGAATCGGCAAAAAAGCATGAATCCCAGCTTATCCCCGTTGGATTGAATTATGACCAGATGCAAAGCCTTCGCTATGAAGCCCGAGAAAAGCTGAAAAAAATACAGCCGGAAAACCTAGGCCAGGCAGCTAGGATATCAGGTGTTAATCCGTCTGATATTTCTATTTTGGGCATGTGGCTCAAGCGCGCTGGCGAGCAGGGAAAGTAGCCATAGACCTAAACAGGGAAAAGGAACCACAGATTGCCACTTCGTTTCTGTCGCAAGCGGCAGCCTCTCTCCGCCATGCGTCGATTCACGCAGATGTACACGGATGTTAAGGAAGGTGCGAAAACTCATGTACTCACTCGATGGATTCGGCCAAGTTAAGTACCCAATTCTTTCCAATATCAGTGTTTATCCGTATCCATCCTTGGTTAGTTTCCCTTTGAAATGATAGTATCTTTTCCAATTCAAATCTCAACCCTATAAAATATCCAAATAATCTGTTACGGTTTTGCTTCGGCCTCTTCGGTGAAAGCAAAGAGGGCGGTCCGTGTGTTTTGCAGGGCGCGAAAGGTCGCAGACCTTCCCGGATACACAGCAAGGCTTGAGCTTTCCAAATAAGTGCCCAAAGGGGTCGAGACAACATCTACGACCCTCGCATCCTCAGTCGACTTGCTAGAATGGGCATAGACTCGGTTTTAGTCATTATCACCATATTAGGATTCGCGAAATCACGCGCCATGGACTTCGACGATCCGTTTAAAGGGCTATGCATAAGTAAAGTAAAATATTATTATATGCTTGGCCCATACGGGGTCTTTTTTGCCACCCCCATGCCCCTAATTTATTTGCATTTCATATAAATATACTGAATTTAACGGGTTATGTTTGTTTCTCAATGAGTTCTGCTATAATGCGTGCGTATTTTAGTATTTGTGCGTATGAACCCCTTCTGAAAGGAGAAGAAATATGCTGGACGAAGTAATAAATGCGGGGTGTTCCTGCGGAAATAAGGTTGACGACGAAATCTTGCTCTCCCGGCTAGATGAAATCCTAGTTGAGTATAGGTATAAGGACGGGGGATTGATTCCGGTTCTCCAGATCGCGCAAGGTCTGTTCGGTTACCTGCCGGAACATGTATTGCGCCATATTGCCAAGGGAATGGACAAGCCCTACAGCGAAGTGGCCGGGGTGGTGGGGTTCTACTCCTTTTTCTCTACACAGCCCCGCGGTGAAAACGTTATAAGAGTTTGTCTAGGAACAGCATGCTACGTTCGCGGAGGCAAGCAAGTTTTGGACTCCATCAAGAAGGAGCTGGCTATCGATGTGGGTGAAACCACCGAAGACAAGGTGTTCTCCCTCGAAATCGCTCGATGCTTCGGCGCTTGTGGCTTGGCACCCGCCATTATGATCAATGACGACGTGCACCAGCGCGTCAAACCGGCCCGCATCAAGCAAATCCTAGCCCCCTATAACAAGTCCGAACTGGAGGAAGCGTAGCCATGGTTCAAAAAATCCAATCTCCTGCCGAGCTGGAAAAGCTCCAATCCTTGGAAATCCAAAAACTAGGGTTGCGCACCGACCCCTCTAAATCACACGACGCCTCCACCCGCCAGATTCTGGTCTGCGTCGGGGGGGGCTGCCTCGCATCCGGCGCGCTCGAAATCTGCACTGCGCTGCGCGAGGCCATTGACGCCAACGACCTTTCGCACAAGGCGGAAGTGATCGAAACCGGCTGCATGGGGCCGTGTGCCGCGGGGCCTGTCGCCAAGGTCATGCCGGACAATGTTTTCTATCAGGGAATTACTGCCGAAGACGCAAAAACCATCGTCAAGCAGCACATCAAGAACGGGCAGGTTGTCTCGCACCTGCTGTACAAGGATGCCGAGAGCGGAAAACCGGTCGCCGACATCAGCGACATCGAATACTTTAAAAAGCAGACCAAGATCGTTCTGCGCAACTGCGGCAACATCGACCCGCTGCAAATTTCCGAATACATCGCCGCCAATGGATACCAGGCGCTCGCCAAGGCCATTTCCGGCATGACCTCCGAGGCGGTTGTGGATAGCGTTCTCGCGTCCGGACTGCGCGGGCGGGGCGGGGGAGGCTTCCCGACCGGCCTCAAATGGAAATTCACCCGTGCAGCCGAGGCCGACTCGAAAAGCGTCGTCTGCAATGCCGACGAAGGCGATCCCGGTGCTTTCATGGATCGCAGCGTGCTGGAAGGCGACCCCCATAGCGTGATTGAAGGAATGGCCCTTGCCGGCTACGCCGTCGGCGCGAAGCGAGGCTATGTCTATTGCCGCGCCGAATATCCCGTAGCCATCGAGCGCTTGCAGAAGGCCATCGACCAATCCCGCGAATATGGCCTGCTCGGTGAAAACATCCTCGGATCGGATTTTAGTTTTGATATGGAGATCCGCATGGGATCCGGCGCGTTCGTCTGCGGCGAAGAAACCGCGTTGATGACCTCCATCGAAGGCAACCGCGGCGAGCCGCGCCCGCGCCCGCCTTTCCCGGCCATCAAGGGATTATGGGGCAAGCCAACCTTGCTGAACAATGTGGAAACCTTTGCCAGTATTCCGGTTATTGTGCTGGATGGCGCTGAAAAATATGCCGAACTCGGAACCGAAAAAAGCAAAGGAACGAAGGTATTTGCGCTCGCTGGAGCAGTAAACAACACCGGATTGGTCGAAGTGCCCATCGGGATCCCGCTTGGCGAATTGATCTACGACATTGGCGGGGGAATTATTGATGGAAAGCCATTCAAGGCGGCGCAGCTCGGCGGGCCATCCGGCGGCTGCATCCCCAAGGAACACCTCAACGTCGCGCTCGACTATGAATCGCTCAACGAACTCGGCGCCATCATGGGCTCCGGCGGCTTGATCGTGATGGACGAAGAGAGCTGTATGGTTGATGTCGCGCGCTTCTTCCTCGAATTCGTGCAGGAGGAATCGTGCGGAAAATGCACGCCGTGCCGCGTTGGCACCAAGCGCCTGCTCGAAATCCTCGAACGCATCTGCGGCGGGGAAGGGGAGGAGGGCGATATTGAGAAGCTCATCTCCCTCGGCAACCAGATCAAGGAAACCGCGCTGTGCGGCCTCGGTAAAACCGCCGCCAACCCCGTGCTCTCCACCATCCGCCACTTCCGCGTGGAATACGAAGAACACATCCGCGAGAAAAAATGCCGCGCCGGCGTCTGCGCCGGACTCGTCCGCGCACCGTGCCAGAGCGCCTGCCCGGCCTCGGTTGATATTCCCGGGTTCGTTTCGCTCGTCGGCGAGAAGCGCTATGCCGACGCACTCAAGCTGCACCGCGAGCGCAACCCGTTCGCCGCCGCCTGCGCCCGCATCTGCTTCCATGCCTGCGAGGAACACTGCCGCCGTTCGTCGCTCGACAGCCCGCTCTCCATTCGCGGCGTCAAGCGCTACATGGTCGAACAGGAAATGATCGTCCAGGTTCCGGAATGCAAGGAAAACAAAAAGAATGCCGCGAAGAAAATCGCGATCATCGGCGCCGGCCCGGCCGGACTTTCCTGCGCCTACTTCCTCGCACGCCTCGGCTACAAACCCAAGGTGTTCGATGCCTCCCCGCGTCCCGGCGGCATGATGGCGCAGACGATCCCGTCCTACCGCCTGCCGCGCGAAATCCTCGCCCGCGAAATCCGCATGATCGAACGCCTCGGCGTCGATATCCAATGCAACCAGACACTTGGAAAGGATTTCTCCCTCGAAAGCCTTAAAGAGGACGGCTACGAAGCCCTGTTCCTCGGGGTGGGGGCACCCGACGGCCTGACGCTTGGCCTGCCCGGCGAAGATGCGGAAGGAGTCTACGAATCCATCAGCTTCCTGCGCGAATACAACATTCGCGGCTCCGTACCCGTCGGCAGGCACGTCGTCATTATTGGCGGCGGAAACGCGGCGATCGACGCCGCCCGCACCGCCGCCCGCCTCGATGCCGAAACCGTGACGGTGCTCTATCGCCGCACCCGCGAGCAGATGCCTGCCTACGAAGAGGAAATCGAAGAGGCCGAAGCCGAGGGCGTGAAGCTCCAGCTACTCACCTCGCCGGAAGAGATCATCGTCGAGGACGGAAAAGTGGTTGGCATCCGCTGCAAGCCCATGGAGCTCGGCGCGTTCGACCGCTCCGGACGACGACGCCCCGTGGCGGGCGGGGAATCCGACTTTATCGTTCCGTGCGACCAAGTGATCGCCGCGATCGGCCAGAGCGTCGACCTGCCCGGAATCACCGGCGGGATTTCGTTGAACGTGCAGCGCAATGGCTATGTGGCCACCAACGCTCTCACCAAGCAGACTTCCGAGGATTGGATCTTTTCCGGCGGCGATGTCTCGACCGGCCCGGCGTCCGTCATCGAAGCGGTGGCCGACGGCGAAAAAGCCGCCGCAGGAATCGACCAATTCCTGACCGGCAAGGACAACGCCTTCTGGCGCGAAGAAAAGAAGAACGACACCGCCTTCGATCCCGATGCGGAGCCCGTCGCCTTTGAGCGCGAAAGACAGCCGTTGATTCCGGTGGAGCGCCGCCAAAACAACTTCGATGAAGTCGAGCAACCATGGGACGAAGCCACCGCCGTCCGGCAGGCTAAACGCTGTCTCCGCTGCGACTACCGCGAAGAAATCCACACCTGGTAAATATAATGAAGAATGGAGAATTCAGAATGAAGAATGGTGGGTCCGCGACCGCTGTTCTTTTTAGAGGCCAACGCCGACTGAGTTCACCCATTCTTAATTCTTAAATCTGAATTCTTAATTAAAGAGGTTTTAGCCATGATAAATCTAACCATCGACAACACCCCATTCCGGGTCAACGAAGGAACCACCGTGCTGGAGGCCTGCCGACAGGCCGGCATCAACATCCCGACGCTTTGCTATCTCGAAAAAATCCAGAAAATCGGTGCCTGCCGCGTCTGCCTGGTAGAGATCGAAGGCATCAAGGATCTGGTGGCCTCTTGCGTCATGCCCGTATCCGAAGAGATGAAGATCCACACCAACAACCGCCGCGTGCGCGAAGCCCGCAAGGTCGTCGTCGAGCTGCTCCTCTCCGAACACGAGGGCGATTGCCAGGTCTGCGACCGAAACGAAGACTGCGAGCTGCAGAACATCTCCCACGACCTCGGCATCACGAAGCTGCGCTACGAAGGCGAAAAGGCGCAACGCTACCAGGATGACAGCACCATCGGCCTCGTCCGCGACAGCGCAAAGTGCATTTCCTGCCGCCGTTGCGTTACCGTCTGCACCGAAGTCCAAGGCATCTCCGCGCTCTTCCCGCAAAGCCGCGGCTTCAAAACCACCATCGGCCCCGCCTTCGGGCAAGGGCTAGACACCGTCACCTGCGTGCAGTGCGGCCAGTGCGCCGCCGTATGCCCCGTCGGCGCTATCTCCGAACGCGACCAGATCGACGAGGTCTGGGCCGCGCTCGACAACCCCGAGCTCACCGTCGTCGTCCAAACCGCGCCCGCCATCCGCGCCGCGCTCGGCGAATGCTTCGGCATGGAACCCGGCACGCTCGTTACCGGCAAGATGACCACCGCCCTTCGCCGCATGGGTTTCGACGCCATCTTCGACACCAACTTTTCCGCCGACCTCACCATCATGGAGGAGGGAACCGAACTGCTCACCCGCCTGAAAAAGGCGTTGGTCGACAAGGAAGACGTCGCGCTTCCCATGTTCACCAGCTGCTCGCCCGGCTGGATCCAGTTCATGGAATACTACTATCCCGACATGCTTAAAAACCTCTCCACCTGCAAATCGCCGCAGCAAATGATGGGTGCCATGGTCAAAACCTACTACGCCCAGAAGCTCGGAAAGAAACCCGAGGAAATGTTCATGGTCTCCGTCATGCCCTGCACCGCCAAGAAGTTCGAAGCGGCGCGTGCCGAAATGAACGCCAGTGGGGCGCAGGACGTTGACGTCGTGCTCACCACCCGCGAGCTTGGTAAAATGATCACCCAGTCCGGCATCGACTTCCTGGCCTTGGAAGATTCCGAAATGGACGCACCGCTCGGACTCGGCTCCGGTGCCGCCGACATCTTCGCCAACACCGGCGGGGTAATGGAAGCCGCGCTGCGCACCGCCTACGAGTTGGTGACCGGGCGCGAGCTGCCCTTCGACAACCTGCACGTCACACCCGTCGCTGGACTCGAAGGCATCAAGGAAGCCGCCATCACCATTGAAGGCACCGTGCCCGAATGGAGCTTCCTCGAAGGCGTCACCGCCAAGGTCGCCGTGGTACACACCCTCGGGAAAGCCCGCGAACTCGTCGAAAAAATTCGTGCCGGCGAGGCCGAATATCACTTCATCGAAGTCATGACCTGCCCCGGCGGATGCATTGGGGGAGGGGGACAGCCCCGCATCACCACCGATGCCGTCCGCGAGGCACGCATCGCCGCCATCTACAAGGAAGACGAAGGCAAGACCCTGCGCAAGTCGCACGACAACCCCGCCATCGCCACCGTCTATAAAGAGTTCCTCGGCGCGCCCCTCGGCCCCCTCTCCCACGAACTCCTCCACACCAAGTATAAAGAGAAAGAGCGGATTTGATCGCCGCGAAAGA
The DNA here is from genome assembly GCA_030630445.1 of Kiritimatiellales bacterium. GTDB lineage: Bacteria > Verrucomicrobiota > Kiritimatiellia > Kiritimatiellales > Pontiellaceae > Pontiella. Next base: position 11,324 of record DAOVNC010000067.1, read on the forward strand.
GCGCAAGGAACTCAAAGGTGCTACGCAGTTAAACTGAATAGTATGTTCACCACGAATTGCCATTCCTCTTCGTTACATTGCTGTCTTCGACAGCCTCGCTTCGCGTCACCGAACACACGGAACTTGAACAGCGGCTTTTTCAGTGTATTCCGTGGTTCAAAAATCTGTAGCGAAAAAGGCTGGACCCAGAACCAACTTGCTGAACCGTCGGATATTCACGCCAAAAATATCAGCCTGTTGGAAAACGGCCGGATTGATATCGGAAAAAACCGGGCGGTACAACTGGCCAGAGCATTTGGGGTTCATCCCACCATCATCATGTTCCCCTA
>DAOVNC010000074.1 GCA_030630445.1 Kiritimatiellales bacterium
GGCTGCGTCCAAAGGCACCGGCTCCATCGTTGTTTCCGGCAACGCCGCCGTCGAGAAGATCGCCCTGGGCAGGGGGCTTGGCGTCATGCGTGTGAGCACCTTCCGCAAAGCCTTCGACTTTGGCGGCACCGATTCCGACGGCTCCAGCCGCCCGGAGCGTGGAGGCAACGACCGAAACCGGCCGCGCCGCCGCCAGCAAAAGAAACCCTCTGGAGAAAAGAAGCCCTCCGGCGAAAAGAAGCCGGAGCGTCCGCCGAAGGAATCCTCCGAGTCCGATGCGATCAACGAACTGATCGACCTCGTCGACTAGCCGGTGCAATGACGGCTCCACGCCGCTATATTTTCTGCGATATCGACGGCACGCTGTTGCAGGCCCCCGGGGCAGGCAGCAGCGCCTTTGGCGATGCCTTCGCCGAGGTGTTCGGCGTTCCGGTCGATATGGCTCCCATCAATTTTGCCGGAGCCACCGATATCCGCGTGCTCGCGCACTTGATGCGCGAGCAGCATATTCCGCACAACCCTGCCTTGGAACAACTCTTTTTCGAGCGGCTTCCCGTCTTCCTGGACCGCAACATGAACGCCGCCCCGCCGATCGTTTTTCCCGGGGTGGGGGATTTCCTTGCGCGGGTTTCCCTCCATTGGGGACTGGGGCTGGTGACGGGCAACAGCAAGTCCTGCGCCTACATCAAGCTTAGGCATGCCGGGCTCGACCCCTACTTCGGCAACGTCGGCGGCTTTGGCGACGATGACGGCGACCGCAACCGAATGGCGGCCCTTGCGCTGGAACGCGCCGGGCATCCCGAACGCGCTTTCCTGCTGGGCGATACCCCGTCCGACATCGAGGCCGCCCGCGTGAACGGCATGGTTTCCGTGGCCGTCTGCAACGGCTCGTTTGATCGAGCCACGCTCGAGGCCGAAGGGGCCGATCTTGTGCTGGACTCCTTCGAAGATGCGGGTGGGCTTTTCCGGGCGTTGGACGTATGAGCGCGGGCTTCGACAACCTAACCCCCGACTGCATCCTCGATGCGGTTGAAACGGCGATGGATCGGCCGCTGACCGGGCTGACCGCGCCGCTGCCAAGCTATATTAACCGTGTCTACGAGTTGGAGTCCGCCGCCGGGGAGCGGTTGATCGCCAAGTTCTACCGACCGGGCCGATGGGCGCGTTCGGCCTTGCAGGATGAGCACGACTTTGTCGCCGACTGTGCCGCAGATGAAATCCCGGTGGTTGCGCCGTTGGAAATCGCGGGCGGTGGCACGATCGGGGAGTACGACGGGATCCTGTTCTCCGTTTTTCCCAAACGATCGGGGCGCGAAATGCAGCTACACACCGACGAGGGGTGGCGTCGTCTTGGTAGCTTGGTCGGGCGCATCCATCTGGCAGGCAGCCGTCGCGAGGCCGGGCATCGCCTGCGGATGCACCCCGAAACCACCACGGTTCCGGAGATCAACCAACTGCTCGACGGTGGATTCCTTTCGCCCCATCAGGCGGATCGGTTCAAAGACGTCACTTCGCGGATTGTCGATATTGCCCTGCGGGAATTCGAAGGCATCGAGTTGCAGCGCATCCACGGCGATTGCCACCGCGCAAACATCCTTGAACGCCCCGGCGAGGGGCTGATGGTGATCGACTTCGACGATATGGTGATGGGGCCGCCGGTGCAGGATATCTGGCTGTTGCTTCCCGATCACGCCGACCATGTGCGCCACGAGATCAACCTGATTCTCGAAGGCTACGAGCAGTTTATGGAATTTGACGACCGCACGTTGCGGCTTGTCGAAATCCTGCGGGCGATGCGCATCATCTATTTCCTGAGCTGGTGCAGCACGCAGGTGGACGACTACCGTTTCCGAACCAACTTCCCCGACTGGGGCAACGACATGTTTTGGCAGCGCGAGATTTCCGATATCGAGCACCAGTACCATGTCATTCTGAACGATAAGAGATTGAACCTAAAAGGCCTATCATGAGCAAAAGCAAAATCTTCAACATTAAGTGCCCTTCTTGCGGCGTCCAGCAGGATGTCGAACTGCACGAAGCAGTGAACGTGGAAGCCGAACCGGAGTTGAAGAAGGCGCTATTGGAAAACCAGCTCAATCGGGTCGACTGCATTGATTGCGAGGCCAGCTTCCGCGTCGATATGCCGCTACTCTATTCCGATCCGCAGCACGATATCCTGATCCACTGGATTCCGGAGACGGCGGAACTGACGAAAGAACAGATCATCGAGGATTTCGACCAATCGTTGGAGCAGATCAATGAAATGCTGCCGGTCGACATTGTTGCGCCAAGCGTGCGGTTGGCCCTGACGCGCGTCGAACTCGTCGAGCTAATTTTTATCATCGAAGCCGGCCTTAACCAGCGGGTGGTGGAATATGTGAAATACAGCATCCACACGCGCAACATGGAAAAAATTGATCCGGAAAAGTTCCGCCTGCTGCTCAATGTGCAGGACTCCTCCGAAGACGAACTCTGTTTCGTGATACAAGATGTCGAAAGTCAGGCGCTAGGTACCGTGCTGCGGTATGTCCGCGCGGCCTATCAATCGATGGTTGAACTCTACGACGAAAATCCAGAGGAGTTCCTGGATATGTTTCCCGGTCCGTGCATCAGCGCCCGGAATCTCCTGCTGGAAGACAGCGACGAGGTCTGATGTTTCCGGAATTCCCGTTTCATACTTAATGAAGTATGAAATTGAAAATCATAATAACCCCTGTTTGCAGTGGTTTTCAGAAAAATAACATCATACTTCATTAAGTATGATGTTACCTTCCGTTCGATTGAAAGGGTTGTATTTCTGCTCTTTTTCAAACAGGAAACCATCAAAAAACGCCCCGTGTCTGCGGGGCGTTGCCAACGGTTTTGGAAGCCGGTAGCTACTGCTTCTTGCCGAGCACCACCTTCAGGTTGGCTTCGGCCATTTGCGACCAGCTGCTTTCCGGAAAGTTGACGATGATGTCTTCGTAGGCAATCTGGGCTTCGTCAAGTTGGCCGAGTGTTTCGAGGCAACGGGCCTTGTCCATCAGGGCGGATGGCGCCAGATACGAACCCGCATGCGTTTTCGCAAACTCGCCATAGAGCAGGTGGGCGTCGCCAAGCTGGCCCTTGGCCTCCTTGCAGGCGATCAGGGTCAGTTCCGCCAGGACCGAAAGTTCGTGGTCGCCGTGCTTCTTCGTGAATTGGGTGTAGAGCGCCTCGGCTTCGTCGATTTGTCCCGCATTGAACTTTTCGCGGGCCAGCCCCATCAGGGCAATTGGTCCGGCGGGGGTGGAGGCATAGTCGTCGAGGATGGCCTGTAGATCTTCCGCCGTGCGGGCATGCATTAGCGCCGTATCGGCCGCGGATTCCTTTTCATAGCGCTGGCTCTTGAAAAACCGGTCGGTCAGGACGAGGGCGCAAACCACGGCGATGGCAATCCCGGTCGGTTTGGCGTATTTTTTGAGGAAGAGGAGGACTTCCTTGACTTCACTCTGTTCTAAGGCTTGTTGTTTGAGGAGCTCTTCATGCCGTTGTTTGGCTTCGGCGTCTCGTATTGCGTGTTGTTGCGCACTGGTCTTTTTCTTCTTTTTTCCGGCTGGTTTCCTTGATCCGGTTTTTTGTGCAGGGGAATGGGGTTGTGCTGCCGGCTTTTCAATCTTGGGTTCCAGTGCAGCGGTCGGTTCCGGTTCGACGATGGGTTCCGGCTTGGAAATGGGCTCGGGCTCAACTTCGATGGTCGGTTCAATCTCGACGACGGGCTCGGGGTTTGGTTCAGGGATCGGTTCTTCCTTTGCGGTTGGCTCCTCTTCGGCCACGGGTTCCGGGGATTCGGGTTGTGGTTCCGCCTCGGTGGGTTCCTGCCGCTCGGACTGGCCCTCTGCGGTGGCTGGTTCTTTTTTGATCGTTTTTAGCAGCTCCTCATGGCTACTAAGAAAGGAATCCTGATTCTCTAGATTATCTCTGTTTTCGTCTGTCATTGTGTGCTCCTGGCTGGATCATGATGTAAAGGGCGGCTATTCTGGCCATTTGCGCGGTGATTTCAAGGACTGTTTGGTTCATACAGCCTGATAATTTCCTGTGCCGTGGGTATCGGTGAAGGACGTCCACTGGTGTCGATGCTGTGGGTAATGGCTTCGTAGAGCGGTTTGCGGGTTTCCAGCAGCTCGGTGATCCGTGTTTCCTTGTCGCCGACGAGCAGGGGGCGGGTGGAATCGTGCCGCACACGATCAAGTACGGTCTCCGCATCGGCAAGTAGGCACACGACCAACCCGGTTTTTTCAAAGTCGGCGATATTGTCGGGATTCAACACGATGCCGCCACCCGTGGAAATGACTTGGCTGTTTTGGGAGGCTAGCTCCTGCACCATTTCGCGTTCCAGTTTGCGGAAGTGGGGCTCGCCGTCCTCGGCAAAGATTTCGTTGATGGTTTTTCCAGCGCGCTCTTCAATGAGCGCATCCATGTCGACGAGCGGCATTCCGGTCTGTTCCGAGAGCAATCGCCCGACGGTGGTTTTTCCGGTTCCCATGAACCCGACGAGTACAATATTTTGTTTGCTCATCCAGCCCCCAAAAGTTCCAAGCCCGGAAACAGAAAAACGCTCCGTTTAGAGCGTTTTTCAATCATTCCAAAATTGCTTTTCTAAGCCGCCGTTTCGCGGATCGCGGCGCGAATCTGGCGGGTGTTCATATGGATCATCTGCTCTTCGGTGATGCCGGCAGCCGCTAGGCGCTTCTTCTGTTCCATGATGCGGCGGCGCTTCAGGCGCGGCTTCTTGACCGGGCGACGCAGCGGTTTCTTGCGCATTGCTCTTCTAATTCTCATGACAAACCTCTTCTAATCCTTAATGGGTGAAAAATCAGGCGCAGAACCTACACGCCCGCCACACTACGCGCAACCCTTATCTATCGTAAAATTAACCTTTTAAAATGGGGTCGTTTCTTCGAATTTCACCGTTGGCCATTGCCAAGGTCGAAGGCATGCGGCAGTAGCTCGCCGAGGGTCGTGGCGGCGTATTCGTCGGCCTGCTTGATATACACGGGGAAGTCGGGGCCGCAAAATTCAGCCAGCACTTGGCGGCAGGCTCCGCACGGGAACGGGGCGGGTTCGCCGGAGGCGGTGATGGCGAGGGCTGTAAAGTTGGTTTGCCCGGCGGCCACGGCAGCGAACAGCGCGGTGCGCTCGGCACAGTTGGTCAATCCATACGAGGCATTTTCCACATTGCAACCCGCAAACACGGTTCCATCGGCGCAAAGCAAAGCCGCTCCCACCCTATAGTTGGAGTAGGGCGCATGGGCATTTTTCAAGGACTGACTCGCCATGTCGATGAGTTCATTTGGATTCATCGGCCAGTTCCTCCAAAAATGCGCTGATGGTGCTCTTCATGCGGGGCATGGCTTCGGTGGCCACTTGGTTGACGTCCTCGTGGGTGAGTTCGGCGGGGCTGATGCCCGCCGCCCAGTTGCAGATGCAGGAGAGTCCGGCCACCCGCATGCCGAGCGCGTTGGCGACGATGGCTTCGGGCACGGTCGACATGCCGACGGCATCCGCACCCGTCGAGCGGTATTGTTTGATTTCCGCCGGCGTTTCGAACGTTGGACCGCTGGTGGCAATGTAGACGCCGGAGGCGGTCGCACCGGATTTCAGCAGTTTTTTCCGAAGCGGTTTGTTGTAGACGTTCGACTGGTCGGGGAAGCGGGTTCCCATTCGTGGATTATGCGGGCCAATGAGCGGGTTAGAGCCGAGCATGTTGATGTGGTCGGAGATCGCCATCAGCGTCCCCGGCCCGAGATCGTCCCGGATACCGCCGGCGGCGTTGGTGAGCAGGACGGTATCCGCGCCAAGCGCGTGGAGCAGGTAGGTCGGCAGAACGACCGGGGTCCAGCCTTCGCCCTCGTACCAATGCCGCCGCCCCTGGAAAATGAAAACCTCCATCCCGTTGACGGTCGTGCAGCGCAGTTTTCCCGCGTGGCCCATCACGCCGGTTTTTCCAAAGCCTGGAATTTTATCGTATGGAATTTCCAAACCGTGGAAGTCTGCAACGGCTTTGCCCCAGCCGGAGCCGAGGATCAGGCCGCACTTCGGTTTGGCATCTGGCCATGTCTTTTGAACGGTCTCCGTTGCGGAGTCGAGGGTGAGCTGGTTGATCTGTAAATTCATGCACCGAAGCTTAGAGGGTTGCTCCTGCGGGATCAAAGACTCTTTTCACAAACAAGCGCATCGGTTAACGGTTTGTCAGCATCATGATGGCGGCGATTAGAATGAGCCCGATCATAATGAGGCGGAGCAGTTGGTCGGGGAGTTTGACGGAAAGCCTGGTTCCGGGGCGAACCCCGGCAAGGGAACCGATGGCCATGATGATGGCGGTGGAGGCTTCCAGCGCACCGCCTTTTCCGTAGATGAGTGCCGTCGCCATGGTCAGGACCATGGCAATAAAGGTCGAGGTGCCGACGGTACGGGCGGCGGAGAAGCCAAAAACAATAATGAGCATGGGCACGATCAATACCCCGCCCCCAACGGAGGTGGCGCCGATGAGCCCGCCGATCAGCGCACCAAGCAGAACGCAAAGAACGTTGCGGAAAATCCAGTGCTGCTGGATTTTCGAGGCCAGCTGGAGTTCTTCGTCTTTAGCTTTTTTTCGCAGGGTGTTGATGGCGTCGATGGTCATTACGACGACGGAAAAAAAGACGATACCGATGATGAAGGTTTTTAGCGCGTGCTGGAATCCGGTGTTGTCCCCTTGGGCGCTGATCCATTGGGAGACCAGGATGTTGGCTGGAATTGCGCCGGCAAGGAAACGGACGACCGCGGTCCAGGCGATGTTCTTTAGCTTGGCATGGTGGAAGCTGGCGGAAATGTTGGTGAGGGAGATGTAGAGGCTGGTTGTGCCGACGGCCATGATGGGATCCATTCGAAGGAGGAGGGTTGTGGCCTGCAGTCCCAATACGCCGCCACCGACACCGGTGAGCCCAATGCAGAATCCAATGGCGCCGCCCATGGCAAGCCGAAGGGCGATTTCCCATATTTCCAAGCCAAACAGTTCCATGAGCTTCCGGGTAAAAATTAGTTGAGGCTGTTTTTCACAATGTTCAAGAGTACGTTGCAGGCGGTGAGGTATTCCTTAATGTCGACATATTCGTCGACGGTATGGAAATGGTGCGTGCCGGTGCCAAGAGTTACGGTGGGGAGACCTTTTTCATTGAAATTATTGGCATCGAGTCCGGCATCCATCACCAGCGGATTGGGTTTCAGGCCAACCGCTTCAACCGCCCGACTGGCTATCTTTACACACGGCTCCGATTTCTTCAGCTTGAACGCGCGGTAGTCGCTGACGGTGCTGAACTTGACCTTGCCGCATTTGCCCGCATCGTTGACCACGCTTTTTGCCGCCTGCTCGAAGCTGGTTTTGTGAACCTTGATAATCCGCTCCAGAAATGCCGGGCTATGGCTGCGGCACTCGCCGCTCAGCACGACGTGGTCCATCACCTGATTGCTGGCCTCGCCGCCATTCATGGCCCCAACATTGGAAGTTCCCTTGCGGTTGCCCCTCACAATCCGGCCAAAGTATCCCTTCTCCGCAATCGCCGCCATCGCCTTCGATGCAATCAACCCGGCCGAAATACCCTTGTGCGGTTCCAACCCGGCGTGGCTTGAGCGGCCCGTGATCTCCGCCCGCCAGCGCACGGCGCTCATCGCGCCGATCACGATCTCGTTAGGGCATTGCCCATCTAGGTTGAAGCCCATGGGTGGATTGCCCAAATCCTTGGCGCGAACCATCCGCGAGCCGTGCAACCCATTCTCCTCCGCGATCGGGAAGAGCAGGGTGATCGGCGGGTGCGGGATCTTGTTCCTCAGCAGCGTCTCCGCCATCGTCACCATCGCCGCGCAGCCCGAGCGGTCGTCGCCTCCCAGCCCCGTCTTGCCTTTGGCCACGATCCGGTTGCCTTTCACGATCGGCTCCGCGCCTTTGCAGAGCGGCACCGTATCCATGTGGGCCGAAAATAGGATCCGCGGCGCCTTCGCCGTGCCCGGCATTTTCACGATCAAATTTCCAATCTCGAACCCATCGCCCAGCCGCTTATGCGCATCGTCCGTCGTGATCCACGACTTCTTGCAACCGGCGGAAATTAGTTTTTTCTTGATGGCGTCCACCACCTTGCTTTCCCGTCCGCCAAGGCCTTCAACGGCCAGCAGGTCGAGTAGATGGGTCAGGGCTGTGTCTTTATTTGTCATGGGTTTTCCTGATGTAGACGAGGGTTCTAGCCTCGTCGGGTTGAACAATTTGCTCCGACGAATCTAAACGGAGCAGGAAGCTCCGTCTACAAAATGCTGGTTTTTCCTTGTTTTTCGACAAGATGTACTGCGGGCGTGGAGCCAATTTCTATATCATATATGATATAGAAATGGCCTTAAATGGGTATAATTAGGGCAAAATATATCAGTAGTGATATAGGATTCAATATGCCGCAAGCATGACGTTGCCGTGTTTTCGGGCGCGGTCATGTGTCCGATGTAGGCCCGATGGCCTCATCGGGCGGGCGGTGAAATGGCGGTGGTGTGGACAAGGATCGAGGCGTCTACTCTATGATTTCCAGGATCAACGGTGGCGGTTCAACCGGATCGTTGGAGATTTCGAAGGCGGGTTCCAATGTTTTGAAAAGGGCCGCTTCGTCTTCGTGACCGTTGGTGTGGAGGATGCAGAACGGTTCGCCGGCTTCGATGGGCTCGCTGATTTTCTTCAGATCCGAGATGCCGACGGCATGGTCGATGGTGTCGGTGGTTTTGGCTCGGCCGGCACCGAGCAGGAGCGATGCGCGGCCAATGGCGTCGGCGTCGGCCTTGGAGATGTAGCCGGATTTTGGGGAGGGCAGGGGAGCCTGGTTTTTAGCGATTGGAAGTTTGGCGTCGAGATCGCCGCCGTGGCAGGCGACCATTTGGCGGAAGGTTGAAAGGGCGGAGCCGTCCTGCAACTTTGCGGCGGCGCCACCGGGTGAGGGCACCCGGCCTACAATGAGCATGTGTTTGGCAAGTTCGAGGGTGAGGAGGCGTGTGTCGGCGGGGCCGGTATCGTTTAGGATGTCGAGGGATTCTTGGATTTCGAGGGCGTTGCCGACGGTGCGGCCGAGGGGTTGGTTCATGTCGGTAATGAGCGCGACGACTTTTTTGCCCATGGCGGTGCCGGTGTCGACGAGGGCGCGGGCGAGCTTGCGGGCGTCTTTGATATTTCCCATGAAGGCGCCGGAGCCGCATTTGACGTCGAGCACGAGCGCGTCGATGCCTTCGGCCATTTTCTTGGACATGATGGACGAGACGATGAGCGGGATGGAGGGGACGGTGGCGGTGACATCGCGCAGGGCGTAGAGCTTTTTATCGGCGGGGGCGATCTCGGCGGTCTGGCCAATCATGGAGCAGCCGCAGGTTTGCAGGGTTTGGAAGAATTCGGTTTCGGAAAGTCCAACGCGGTAGCCGGTAATGGATTCAAGCTTGTCGAGCGTGCCTCCGGTAATACCGAGTCCGCGCCCGGAAATCATGGGAACGGTTGCTCCGCAACTCGCCACGAGCGGCGCAAGGGGAATGGAGATCTTGTCGCCGATGCCGCCGGTGGAATGCTTGTCGACCTTGACGCCGGGAATGCGGGCGGGATTGATGACGCTGCCGGATTCCATCATGGCGACGGTGAGGTCGGCGGTCTCGCGGGCGTTCATGCCGTTGAAATAGATGGCCATGGCGAGGGCGGACATTTGGTAGTCGGGGATGGAGCCGTCGGTGTAGCCTGCGATGAAGGCGCGGATCTCTTTGGTTCCGAGTTCGATGCCGTCCCGTTTCTTTTCGATAATCCATTGGGGTATCATGCGGACAAGATAGAGGGCGGTTGCCTATTAGTCAATTTATGGTTTTTTTTGTGGGAAAAGCGTTTTGTTTTATGTATCCCTCTTCCGTCGTTGGGGGTGTCGCGGAGGGTGTTTATTTTTGGGAGTGAGCCTGTGGGCATGAAGTTTAAACTGGATTTTTCCGCAGTTGTCGTTGTTGCTCTTTTGGGCGTGGTGTTGAGCACGGCGATTTTCCTGGAAATCCGAAATAGCGCACTGGAACAGTTTTCCGTTATTTTCCAGAAACAGGCCAAAGACAGAACGGTGGCTGTTTCCGGGAAATTAGGGCGCCATCTGCTCGAGATGGAGGGGCTTCGCCGCTTCTACGAACAAAGCGACGAGGTCACCGGCAAGGAATTCGAATGGTATGCGAAACCCATGCTGCGGGATTCGTGCGTTCAATCCATAGAGTGGATTCCGCGGGTGCGGCAGGATGGGCGCACCGCGTTCGAGGCGCGCACTGGAATCCGGATCAGGGAGCAGGATGCCGATGACCGACTCGTCCCTGCGCGGGAACGGGCTGAATATTTCCCCATCGAACTAGCCGAACCGTTCAAACTTAACGGACCGGCACTCGGTTTCGATCTAGGCTCCAATCCCGAGCGGTTGGCGGCCTTGGAAGCCGCTTGGGATCAAGGCGAAACCAGCGCCATGGAGCTGGTTCGGCTGGAGGAAAGCCCGACCAACCCGCCGGTATTCATGCTGATGGCCCCGGTGTATCGCCAGCCCTCTGAAACCCTTGAAGAACGTCGACGGAACCTGAATGGATTTGTTCTGGGCATGTACCGGATGGATGGGCTCGTGATGCACGCCATGGAAAAGGTGTCCGCCCAAGGCCTTGCGTTCATGCTCGAAGATCTTGATGCGGCGCCGGGCAACCGACTGCTGTACCGCCATGATCCGCAGATCGGGACTTTTGACTGGGATCGCGCCCCGGACGCTTTATGGAAGCATGAAGAGCTGATCAATGGAGCAGGGCACAACTGGCGGATGACGGTGTTTCCAAATGATGTTTTCATCCGAACCTACCTTTCCAGTTTCTACTGGTGGAACCTTCCGGTCGGAATGTTGCTGACTCTGTTCATGGCGATGCTGGTGCGCATGCAGTTGCACGGGCGGCTCAATGCGGAGCTTCTCGTGCTGGAGCGCACCGTAGATTTGCGCGAGAGCGAGGAAAAATTCCGCCGTCTGGCAGAGAACGCGCCGGATATGATCTACCGCATGTCGCTTCCGGATAGGTGCTATGAATACGTCAGTCCAGCTTCGACCGGGATGTTTGGATACTCACCCGAAA
>DAOVNC010000314.1 GCA_030630445.1 Kiritimatiellales bacterium
AGATCGTCGATTCGGGTGACGACCTCAGTCCGGACTGGAACACCTTTTCGATGGAATATGGCTATGACACTATTTCCGGCGCAATGCTCTCCATCACGGATGGAACCGGCCACGAATGGTGGGCATGCACATTGACCGACTATGACGAGCAGGGGCGGATCGGCGAATTTCAGCAGGGCAACGGCGCGGCAACCGTCGTCGACTTCAATCCGCTGACGGGGCTTGTCGAAGGGAATGAACCCACGCGCCAACCAACAGCATTGGCAGTGCCAACCCGTTTAAATATGAAGTTAGGTAATGCTTCTCGGCTATGAACACTCAAGAACATTTGGAAGCGGTTTTGTTTGTCTGGAGGCCTCGCACTTCCACACCATGGCCATCATTCAAACCAGCCCTTCTTCCCTGTTCGGAGCAAATTTCGCCTACATCAAACTAAACATGCCAACGCCTTGCCCGCCTCGTAGCACTGTCCCGGTTAACCGCCCGTTTTTACAGCCGGTGCAGGTGATGGGCTGTGTGTTTGGGCACAAATTCGGTAAGGCATGCGACTTTCCCAACGATGTCAGGCGAACGGTAGCCATCTTCGCATTCACTTTGCCAGCCGCAATCCGGTTTCCTTTTGGTTCTTCGACCATTCAGGGAAGCCGGGGTCAGGTCTGCACTTTGAACATTAGGAAAAGGGTCATCGGAAATTGTAGTATTTCCGAAAGACAATAGGAGTTCGTGAACCAATATAACGGAGGGAAATTATGGCAATAAAAGAAACAGGCAAGGCAAAGAAAACAATCGGGATCAACATGAAAAAAGAGATGGCTGACGACCTCGAAGAACGCGCCAAATCAATGCTCATATCGACCAGCAATTACTGTAAAATCATTCTAAGTCAATGGCTCGCCTCCGGCAAAAAACTCCAACTCGAAGAGCATTAAGCCGTAGCAAGGAGAACCGCATGATCAGGATACAAAACGACAGCTTCTCAGCTTCCATTGCGCCGAATGGCGCCGAGTTGCGATCATTGAAGAACCGACAAACCAGCGAGGAATTCATTTGGCAGGCCGATCCCGGCATCTGGGCCAAATCCGCCCCCGTTCTATTTCCAATAACGGGTCTTTTGAAGGATGGAAAAACGTCGATCAACGGCGTTGAATATCGAATTCCGAAGCATGGTTTCGCCCGCGCCCGCCTGTTCGATGTGCTGGAGCAGCAGGATGCCCGGATTCTGTTCGGTCTTTCCGCAGATGCGGAAAGCCGGAAGGTGTATCCGTACGATTTTACCCTGCAGGTCGGGTTTGAGCTGCAAGCGAACCGGCTCGCGGTGAACTACACGGTTTTTAATGACAGTCCCGGAGAGATGCTCTTTTCCATTGGCTCGCACCCCGCCTTTGCGCTGGATCTCGCCAAAGCGCCGCTGTCGGACTACTCCCTTGAATTCAGCGAGCCGGAATCGTTGGATTTGTATGGGTTGACGGACGATTTCTTTGCCAAAAAGCAGGAGGGATATTTGAACAAAGAAACGCGGATTCCGCTGTCGGAACGGACGTTTGCGGATGATGCGCTGATGTTTAAAAACATCCGTTCCCGGGAAATAAAACTTTGCCGCGCCAACTCCGATTGGTCGGTCGGGATGGAACTGCGCGATGCCCCCCATTTGGGAATCTGGGCCAAGCCGGGCGCCCCCTTTGTTTGCATCGAGCCTTGGTTCAGCTACAACGATGCCGCCGATAGCGACGGCCTTTTCGAGAACAAGCCGGGCATTATGGCCTTGGCCGCTGGCGGCATCTTTGATGCCGGCTATACGATCCAGCTTCCGTGCTGATTATCGACGGGTAATGGTCTGGTCGAACGAAAGGTCGTAGGCGCGCGGGGGGCTGAAGACGATGTGGGCAATCATGGCCTGCTTGAGGCTTTCCCTTCCTTTGATCCGGAAGCCGCCGCGGTTCATGGAGCGCATGCGCATTCCTTGCGACCCGGATAGCATGGGCTTGGTGGTGGTCTGCCGTTGAACCGTGGCCGGAGCTTCCCTTTCCTGAACACGAGCTACGGGTTCCGGCGGAGAAAAGGGGATGATCTCGGCCGTTTGTTCCTCTCCAAATTCCCCGGCCTGAGCGGGTTCGAACGTCTCCATTTCCTGGACATAGTCAGGACGCTCATGGCCTTCCGGCCAGTCGGGGATTTCCGGTGGCTTGGGTGCCATTTGCTTGGCGAGGTCTTCGAAAAACGTTTCTAGCGACGAGGTCGCGCGTTTAGGCCGCGGCGGTTGCGGTTCGGCCTTTCCGGAGGACGGCTTGCTCCGCTCGGCCAAAAACTTAACCACGTTGACAACAACGATGATCAAAACAACCACTATGCCAAGAAGTTCGTCCATCTCATGCCCCCTCGGGGTTCGTCCACGGATTGCACATGGGTGCAATCCGTGGAGGTTAATTCCTACTTGTTTTCTTCGGGGTTTTCGCCGTCGTCACCGGAGAGCGATTCGCGCATGGCGGTGTCGGCCACGATGTTCTGCATCTTGTAGAAGTCCATCACGCCGATGTTGCCGGAGCGTAGCGATTCGGCCAAGGCCAGCGGTACCTCGGCTTGGGCTGCGATCACCTTGGCCTGCATCTCCTGCACGCGGGCGCGCATTTCCTGCTCGGCGGCGATGGCCATGGCGCGACGACCTTCGGCCTCGGCCTGGCGCATGATCTTGTCGGCCTCGGCGCGGTCGGCTTCGAGCTTGGCGCCGACGTTGGCGATCTGCCCGACACCGGCGACGGAGACGTCGGCGATATCGATCGAAACAATCTCGAAGGCGGTCTGCGCATCGAGTCCGCTTTCGAGTACGCGGCGGCTGATGGCGTCGGGGTTTTCGAGCACGTTCTTGTAGGAATTCATCGAGCCGATGGCGCTGACAATGCCTTGTCCAACGCGGGCGACAATGGTGTCTTCGGTGGCACCGCCGACGAGGCTTTCGAGGTTGGTGCGCACGGTTACGCGCGCCTTGACGAGCAGGCGGATACCGTCCTTGGCGACGGCGTCAAGCATGCCGCTCGTGGATTTGGCCGGGTCGGGGCAGTCGATGACCTTCGGGTTCACGCTCGTCTGCACGGCATCGATAATATTGCGGCCGGCAAGGTCGATGGCGGCGGCCTGCTGGAAATGGAGCGTGATATTGGCCTTGTCGGCGGCGATCATGGCGCGCACCACGTTCTGCATGCTACCGCCCGCAAGGTAGTGGGCTTCGAGCATGCCGGGGGTGACGTCGATCCCGGCTTTGACCGCCGAGATATGGGTGAGCACCACTTGGTGCGGCGGGACACGGCGAAGCTTCATGCCAATGAGGTCGCTCCAGATGCGAACCGGCGCTTGCGAGGCGTAGGCGCGAACCCACAACAGCGCAACCGACATGACGATGGCGAGCAGCGCCAATATGACGAGTGCGGCGATGATGGTTAGTACTAGGATGATTTGGTCCATTATTTCTCCTCCTGTTCGTGGGTGATGGTTTGATGCTGCAGTTCTTCAAGCTGTTTGAGTTCTTCGGGAATCTGGATGAGCATCCGGCGCTTCTGGACCAGGCCGAGCAGCAACGAACCCATGCCCATGCTCACGACGGCGATCCAGACGGACAGGCTGATGGCGGGGATGGATGTGGCGGCGTAGATGATGGCGAGGCCGGCGGCCATGGAGAGCAGTACGTGGCCGATCGAGGTGTTGTTTTTCCGGAGGACGAGCGTGCCGATCACCAGTCCCATGACGATGCGGCTGACATAGGCCATGACGGCCCAGCCGCCGAGGATCAACGCGCCAAGCGGAATACCGATGACGGAGGAGGCGCACATGATTGCAAAGGTTGGAAGAGCCAGAGCACAGAGCGCACCGACCCATAGGCATTTCCACGGAGAGGTGCGTACGAGCTGCGCGGACATCGCGGTGGTCATGGGGAAAAGGGAGATGAATGGAACGCCGACGAGCAGCGCGGCAAAAAACCACGTCACGCGGGAGAGTAGCCGGGCCTTGGAAAAGGCCGGTGTGGTTTGGGGGAGGGCGCGGCTGAGTTTGCCTTCCACAATACCTTTTGCCGGAACCAGCTCCTTGTTGGCGGTGTAGGTGAGGTCGCCGCCAATGCGCGTATCGTGCTGGAGGATGATTTCCGGTGCAACGATCTCGACGTTGCCTTCGATGATTCCAGAGACGGTGACGACACGGCTGGCGGTGATGGATACATCGCCTTGGGTGGTGCCTTCGAGGATGATGTTGTTTCCCAGCAGCTTCATGCTGCCACCGATGGTGGCGTCCGGGGTGATTTTGACGGTGTCGCCCAGCACCATGGCATTGCCGCCAACATGGCCG
>DAOVNC010000159.1 GCA_030630445.1 Kiritimatiellales bacterium
CAGAATTCCTGCGGCATGGGAAAACAGCAGGAACGGAATCACAAAAACGATGGCGGCCAAGCCGATGGTGGACGTGCGGTTAAAACCCATGTGGTCAATAAGGAAAAAAATCACCAGCAGTTTGAAAACATTGTCGTTGAGTGCGCCGAAAAACTGTGTGGCGTTGAGCCACGCGAATGAATGTTCCGAGTTTGATCGTTTCATGATAAACACCTCACTCCATCTGAATGTTATCGAGCAATGCCTGCACTTCCTTTTCCAGTTTTTCAGTCAGCGCATGGATTTGGCTTTTACCCCCCTTGCCCGGCTCGACCGGAATGGGGTTGCCGAATGCGATCACCGCCCGCCGTGTGGCTCGGATGGTGGCCGTTGATTTCTTCAAAACATCCTCCTCAAACTTATCCAGCACTTCGGCCATGTCCTCGATGGTTGGCTTTGCCGACACGTACGTTCCCGGATAGCTGAAGAGCTGCGTCACGACGAAGAGGTCGTCCAAGTCGATTTTTGCAGCGTCGTGATCCTGTTCTGATAGATCGGTGTTTTCCGTTAGTTGGATGGCGTAGCGTCGGCACGCCTTCACGCGCTCCGGAAGGCTGGAGGCGCGACCGTCTATTCCATATCTTTTTTCCAGCCCCTTGAGAATGGATTCCGTGAGCGCGCCGATACGCTCCGGCAGGGTCCCGGTCTGTGTTTGCCCCAGATATTCCGTTTCCTTGAGCCCGAGGATGGCTTCGGCAAATTGATAGATCCTTTTCCGAAGAATGAGGTTGCGCTTAGGGCGCCATAGAATCTGCTCCTCCAGTCGATCCATCAGTTCGAGGAGTTCCTCGAGCGGGCTCGTGGTGTACTGGTACCGAATGCCGCAGGGCACAAAGGAGATCGGGCGCTTGGCGTGCTTGCCCGCAGTTAGCGCAATCGCCGCAGGCCCATCGAGGAAAGGGGTGGTGCTCTTGTTGATATGGTAGATTTCCCCCTCGGGGAAGATGACCAGGGGCTGTGGGCTGTTCTGCAGGATATCGACCGACTTCCGGAATGCGCGGATGTCCGTCCCATCCCGGTCCACGCTGAAGCATCCATGATGACGCAGGATAAGCAGCCGGAACCAGTTTGCCCGCATGAAGATTTGCCATGCGGCCATGAAATAGAACGGGGTCTTTAGCTGGTCGGCCACCCAATAGAGGACGGAGGGGTCGGCGTGGCAGGAATGGTTCGGGGTAATCATGATCCCCTGTTTTTCATCGAGGCATTTTTTCAGGTTTTCCAACCCCATGATTTCGATGTCGAGGAGGTGGTGATGCTTCACCCGGATTCGCCTACGGGTCCACCTCCAGAAACTGAACCACCCCGGGCTCAGCAACGGCGACCACCATCGGGGTGGTGTTTGGTGCGGTTGCACATCCATTTCAAACCTCTGGCTATTTCATGTTTTTAGTATAGGAGCATTTGATGCTGGAGTTCTCTGTACTCTGCCTTGTCCTCTCTGTTGCCTTGCCATCTTTTTTCTTCAGCAACCAGCCACACGAGTTTTTCGTATTCCTTCTGTGCATCTGTACTAAGTTGCGAGACGCGAATGTTACGCATCTTTTTTTCAATTTTACCTGCTTCGTTATAGATCGAGTATGCCGGTTTTTCCAGCCCCCGTATTTTTGACCGCCACGGCTTTTGCTTTTCCCTCAATGCGTTCAGTTGGCTGGTGATCTGTTGTTTTTGTTCATGATCCCTTGTATCTTTTAGCAACTGCTCCTGCTCCCGGATTTCGGCCGATCGGTACCAAAACGCGCGGCGTACCTTCGCTATTTCCCCCCCTACCTTATTGAAGTTACGAATGAGTTCTGCCCGTTGGTTGGCGAGCTTGCGATATGTTTTGCGGTCATTCGCGTCCATCGATGCTGTGGCATGGTTAATTTCAATAGACCAATAATGGAGAGGTGGGCGCAGCAGTTCGCGGAAACGATCAGGGGAAGGATCTCCCATGGCTGTTAAGCATCGGCCTCCTAGCCGACCAAGTTCCGTTTCGCCGTCCTCGTCTATACGTCGATCGGGGAGGTTTTTTTGCAGCCATCATTTCATCCGCACCTCCACCTCATAAAAACATTCATCCTCGGTAATGTGTACGGTGTCGGTGTAGCTATTTTGTGGGTAGTCGATATCACCTCCCATCGGATGAAAATCAGTCAAGAGATTCGTCGACCAGTAGGCGTTGTAGACCCGTCCGGAAACCGAGCGCCATTCGATTGCGAAGCCAGCCGCTCCCCCCATGGGCTCGAAGCCTGTGACGGCGAAGAACGAGGCGGCGTTGGTGGGATTCGTTCCGGCAATGAATTCCTGTAGATTGTTTTGCCCGTCGTGGTCGCCGTCGGCGGACCATACGCAATTGGATGAATGGCCGAAATACAGGATTTCCCAGACATCGGGAATTCTGTCGCCATCCATGTCGAGACCGACGTCGAACAGAACACTTTCGCCGGTATGGCCAGTGCCGTCGTCAGCAAAAAGAACCATGTTTGTTGTCGCTTCCAGCACGCTTACGGTTCCGCTCCAAACGCCGTTCACAAAGTTGCCGGTGTTTGAGGGGGCAATCGATACAGAATAGATTCCGCCCGCGAACGGCACGGTAAGGCCGGGATTGATAGTGCCAATGCCGGTAGCAAGGCCCGTCCAATCGCTACTGTCGTTGTTATCGGCATCTCCTTGGCGCTGGTAGGTGGTGACATCGGCAACAACAGGTACCGGTGGGCCTGCCCACTCTGCCACAGGAATCGATACGGGGTGGCTGATCTGTCCCGGATCGGCAGATCCGACGCACATGAAATCGACAAGCTCTCCTGTATTGTCCCGTAGCAGCACGGCAGCCAGACTGGTGGAAGTCCAGTTGATATTCGCCCCCGTGTAGAAATCGGGATAGGCACCCGGCGTTGTTCCATACTCGGTTAGGGTGAATACCTGCCCCGGAAGGCACAGGCTTCCGCTCGGCAGCGTAAAGACCGGCAACGGGATCGGCCAGCCGCCGGCATTATCGTAGATGAAGATCTGCCAGCCGGAGACATCGACGGCCCAGGTGCCGACGTTCACGAATTCGATTGCGTCTGGCGCACCATGGTTTGCCTCTGTGATAAGAATAGAGGAGCCCAACCCAAAGCCCGCATAACCCACCATGCCGATGGAGCCACTGAACGCCGACACAACATCTCCATAGGCATCTTTTGCCGAAATATGCACGGGGATGGGTTCGTCAATAACCTGCGCGGAATCAATGGAATCCCATGTGAAATGATCCAGCATCTGAGGCCTGGGGAGTCCCTCAAGGGATACGTCGTCGATATTCCAACCGGGATAGGTGTCGGCACCATCCGTCGGCCCCATGCCCCAGCGGATGTAGACGGTAGACTCTCCATCCGCAACGGCGGAGATGTCGTAGCCCACTTCCTGCCACGCGGTATCGCTTATTGAATTGCCCGTATGCGACCACACGCCGTACCAAGAGGAACCATCGTTGCTGACTTCGATATCGGCATGGTCGAAGTCGGAATACTCAACCCCCAGCCAGCGGTGGAAATGCAACGTGACATTTTTATATGCCGAACAATCCAGTGCCATTGTGGTTAGCCAATATCGCGGGATGTTGTTTGCATAGTCGCCCGACAGGTTGTAGCCATAGGCCTTCGTACCCGTGTAGCCCGACGTTGGATCCATGCCATGCGAACCTTCTCCCTGCGGTTGGCCAAATGCCCATTGCCCCTCGGTTGCCCACCCCGGATCGCTGTCCAGCGGCATCTCGTAGAAGACCGTTCGGGAACGAGGTGAAATATCCAGGTGCACATCGCGGGGTTTTCCCATGCCACTCGTTATGTTGTCAAAGACCAGAACATCTTCATAGAGTCCCTCGGGCAGTTCCTCGGCCGTGACGTTGAGCGAAACCAAAACAGAGGCCTGTGCGCCCGCCGTCAAGGATCCTCTCGTGGGGAATGCATCCAGCCATAAGGGCAATCCGGAGAGTTCCCAGTCGAGGGTTGTTGTTCCACTGTTTTCCAGGTTGTACACCGTGCTTTCCGGAGTAAAGGAACCACCTTCCGGGCCGGAAGCCTCGAAGGCACCGGCCGGCAGGACAATCAGGTTGTCCGGTTCGACGAACATTCTCACAGGAATCGTCACCTCAGGCGTTATTGGATCGTTGCTGGCAACCACAACTTTGCCTGTATAGGTTCCGGGAAGGGTTTCCGCCGCATCGAAATAGACGGTCACATTTGCGAAACCGCCCGGAAGCATGCCGCTGGCGCTGCGAGGATAGACATTCATCCATGACGCACCGGATTCCGCAATGGCATTCGCGAGGTTCATCCTGCCGCCCGAGGCACAGACCCCCGGCAGGGTCGGATCGACCGTGTCCATCAAAACCTGTTTTATTTCAACGGCGGTGAGGTTTGGGTTGATCGACAGCATCAACGCGCATGCACCGGCAACATGGGGCGTTGCCATCGATGTGCCGCTAATGGAATTGTAGCCACCTCCAGGCCAGCAACTCAGGATGCTACTGCCTGGCGCCGCCAGATCGGTTGAGATCAGTCCATAACTGGAGGAACTCGATAAAGCATCATTGTGATCGCTGTTTAGTACAGCGATTACATTCTCTGATTCATAGTTGGAAGGATAGTGCGGGATGCTGTCGTTGTCCGTTCCGTCGTTGCCCGCTGCCGCCACGAAAGCAATGCCCTGTGCCCCCGCCGCATCGATTCCGTCCTTGAGGGCTTGGTCGTAGCCTCCGCCCCCCCACGAGTTGCTCATCACCTTGGCGCCCATCAGGGTTGCATACTCAATACATGAAACGGCATCGGCCGTGGAACCGGAGCCGCTTGAGTTCAGGAACTTGAGTGCCATGATCCGCACATCCCAACATACGCCGGCCACACCTTCGGCATTGTTGCCCTCCGCACCGATCATGCCGGAGCAGTGCGTGCCGTGACCCGCATCGTCCATTGGATTGCCGTCACCGTTGACGAAATCGTAGCCATGGATATCGTCCACAAATCCGTTTCCGTCGTCATCCAATCCATTCCCGGGGATTTCGCCGGTATTGACCCACATGTTCTCGTTAAGATCCTGGTGGGTGTAGTCGACTCCTGTATCGATCACGGCGACGATGACATTGCTGTTTCCGGTCGTTACACCCCAAGCCTCGGGCGCATCGATATCGGCATCCGGCGTCCCGCCGGTTTGGCCCGTGTTGTGCATGCCCCACAACTCGTCGAAACGGGTGTCGTCGGGAATGCTCTCCGCATGCCAGACATAGTCTGGCTGGGCGTAGACGATGCCCGCAACGCCATTGAAAGAGACCAAGGACTCTTCGACGTGGGTATCTTCGTTCAACTCGACTAGGCATAGACCTGGCACCAGCTTGTATTGCCGAAGGATGGTGCCTCCCAGACTGGAGATAGAAGCCGTCTGATTTGCAGACTGGATTCCCTGGACAAACTTTACCAAAAGGCGTCTGGGCTTGTATTCCGCGCCCGGCGCCACCTGTGTGAAATCATGGTTCGGCGAAGGGGCTCTGATGCCTGCCGCCGTCACGCCGGGGATCTCGTTCCGGCCTGTTTCGAGCGTGCTTACGGAAATATCCAGATGGCCATCCGCCGAAGCGTCATTGGAAACCACCAGGGTTCTTTTCTGCACCTGCCCCGGTGCATTGGTCACAACAAAGCCTTCCGCAGGACTAACATGGATCTCGGGCGTGGTGAATACGGTTAGCTTGACCTCCCGCGCATGCGCAATGCCGGTGGTTGCATTGCTGAACGTCACGGTATCCGTGTAGGTTCCTTCGGGCAATGCATCCGCAGCAGGGGTAAGGCCAACCGTAACATTGATCGTGGCACCGGCGGCAAGCATACCCCCGGTGTGCGAGACCGACAGCCACGGTTCGTTGGCGGATGCCTGCCAGCCCAAGGGGGCCGCGCTGTTGTTGTGCAAGAGATACTCCTTGCTTGCGGGCGTAAACGGGCCGCCCGGATGGCCTCTTGTTTCGAAGGCTGCCTCGGGAGTCGCCACCAGATAGTCGGGGATGCCGGTTCCTGCCATGGACACAAGAACCTCCGGTTCATCCAAGTCGGCGCTTAGAATGGACACCTCCTTTTCGGCGGAACCCACTGCGCCCGGAGCGAAGGTTGCATCCACAACCAAGGATTTTCCTGGAGGAAGGGTGTGCGGGAAGGTTGGCAGGTTCGAGAGTGCAAACGAGCCTCCTGTCAAGTCCACGAGCATGCCGGGACCGTTGCCGGTTCCTTCATCCGGTTCGCCTTGATAGGGTTCCGGTGTCCAATTTTCCGGAGCCGATTCTGGCTGGCCTCCTCCATATGAATGGGTATTGTACCAAACCTGCTCGGAGGAAATGCTGCTTCCCGAATGAACGGGTTCCTGAGCAATGACATCGTCGAAATAGTGGGTGCAGTCTCCTGCGACGGAATAACCCGCTAGGCCGATCTGGCCATTGCTCAATGCGCTATCGGTGCCGCTCCATACCTGTGTTCCGTTGATGAAGAATTGCAGGCTGTTGCCTTCGGCCATGGCCATCAGCACATTTGACCCCGGCTGGATTTCCAGGGAATTTGCCCATTCCTGCAACCACGACCACGACCCACCCACTTGCTTCCATACGCTATAGCTTCCATCGGTTGCGACTTGGAACACATAGGCCGAACCGGCGAGCTCCGGGTCGAAATCTGCAGTGGCGCGCAGGAGTAGAGCAGCCGAAAGCCCCGTATTGCCTACACGCCGACAGGTCGTCTGGGCGGCAACATCACCCCATTCCTCGCCAGCATACCTGGATACCATAAAATCTGTTCCGCTCGTTTGGGCGCGGTATTCCCCCGATACTACTTCCCAATTGGAGTCGAGGTCCTCGCTCCAATCCTGAGCCAGACCGTCGTTGAAATCTTCTTTGTATTGGCCAAAGGAAATGTCGGATATGACGAGATCACGCGTCAGGTCGGTATTGTGGATGATGATCTGTTCAGTTTTCGACAGCCCGGCAATCACGTCGCCAAACGGCATGGCTAGATCATTCGTGGGTGCGATCGAATCCTGGACATCAATCTCTCCCGGAATGGCAACTACCTCCAGGACAACGCCGCGTATTTGGGCAGCGCCGGACAGCTGGTTGGAAAACACAACCGTGTCTTCATAGGAATCTGGAAGCAACGATAAGGCATTGGAATTGATCGATGCCATCACATCCACGGTTCCCGCTGGAGCCAGCGTTCCTGAACCGGGAGCCACGGAGACCCACGCTTCACTACCGCCCGCTATCCATGACAGGGTATTCGATCCGTTATTGGAAAGGGTGTAGACTCTTTGCGCAGGGCTGAACGGGCCGCCTTCAAACCCCGAGGATGCCAGTTCATCCGAGGGACTGATGACTAGATCATCCAAAATCGTGCCTTCGAGAGTCACGTCATCGATGTTCCATCCGTGATAGGTGACCACGCTATCCGTCGGCCCCATGCCCCAGCGGATATAAACGGTTGGCTCGCCATCCGCAACCGCTGAGATATCGTAGAGCATTTCCCGCCAGAACGTGTCGACTAGCGAAGCGCCTGTATGCGACCACACCGTGCTCCACGTCGAACCGTCGTTGCTGATTTCGATCTCCGCGTGGTCGTAAGTTGCGCTTTCCACACCCAGCCAGCGGTAGAATTTAAGCACCACATTTTCATGCCCTGAGCAGTCCAGCGCCGATGTGGTCAGCCAATATTGCGGGATGTTGTTTGTATAGTCGCCCGACAGGTTGTAGCCATAGGC
>DAOVNC010000384.1 GCA_030630445.1 Kiritimatiellales bacterium
AATGGATAGACTTTAATCATGGCGGGTCCTATACATGCGCATCGCGAGGCGCGGTTGGAATCGCCGTTTGTTTCAAAGTTCGACTTGAAAGAGAGAAAGTAAAATGAAGCGAATGAAAATGACGAGTTTCAGTATCCGGTTTCCATGGATCGTTATCGGCCTTGCCTTGGCCATTACCATCCTTTTCGGGACGCAGTTCCCGAAGGTGTCCTTCGACAACGACCCCGAAAACATGCTCGCGGAGGGCGAACCGGTACGCGTTTTCCACAACAAGGTAAAGGCGCAGTACAACCTCTACGACTTCGTCATTGTCGGGATCGTCAACGAAGCCCACGAGGATGGTATTTTCAACGTTGAGACGCTGGGCAAAATCGATGCGCTTACCCACGAACTAATCAGCCTGCGCGAAAATGCCAGCGGTTTGCCGGAGGTTCTTCGCGACGGCCAGCCATTTGCCCCGGAGCTGGAATCTTCCAGTGCCTGGAACCGCGCACTCTCCAAGGTGTTCGGCAACGATGTCAACCGCCTGTTCGACGCCGAAGGCAATTCGGCGATCATCGCCAAGGAAATCATCAGTCCGAGTGTGGTCGACAACATCAAGCAGGCCGACCGCGGGCAACTGGCCATTGAATATTTGATGGAGAATGCGCCAACCACGCGCGAAGAGGCATTGGCCATCCGCGACGATGCGATGAACAACCCGCTCTATAAAGGCACATTGGTGGCCGAGGACGGAAAGGCCATTGCGCTCTATATCCCGATCACCGAAAAAACCTATAGCTACAACGTAGCCAACCTCGTTGAAAAACTGACCGAAGCCTGGAACGGCGACGAGCAGGTCTACATCACCGGCCAGCCGGTGGCGCAGGATACCTTCGGGGTCGAGATGCTGGTGCAGATGGCCACCTCCGCACCGCTCGCCGGGCTGGCGATCTTCCTGCTGCTCTATTTCTTCTTCCGTCGCGTCTCGCTGATCATTGCGCCGATGCTCGTGGCGATCATCAGCGTGGTTGCCACGATGGGCCTGTTGATTGGGCTGGGCTACGACGTGCACATCATGAGCTCGATGATCGCCATCTTCCTGATGCCGATCGCGGTGGCCGACTCGGTGCATATCCTGAGCGAGTTTTTCGATTCCTACCACAAGTTCCAAGACAAGGCGAAGACGATCAAGCACGTGGTCGGGCACCTGTTCAAGCCCATGCTCTACACCTCGCTCACCACCATTGCCGGGTTTGCCTCGCTCGCCACCACGCCGATTCCGCCGGTACAGGTGTTCGGCCTGCACGTCGCGTTTGGCGTTGCACTGGCCTGGTTGCTGACGATGACCTTCGTCCCGGCCTACATCATGATTTTCGTCCGAAAAAAATCCCTTGAGGGCGTCTGCCATGTGCAGGACCAGGAAAGCTGCGAAACCAAACCCTCGAAGCTCGATCAAATGCTGGGGTGGTTGGGCGGCTTCTCCTACACCCGCTGGAAACTCATCCTCGGCGTCACGATGTTCATCATTGCGCTCTCCGTGGTTGGCATCTCGAAAATCAAGGTAAACGACAACCCGATAAAATGGTTCACGCAAAACCACCGTATCCGCGTGGCGGACCGCGTACTCAACGACCACTTTGGCGGAACCTACACCGCCTACCTCACGCTCAAGCCGGAACGCATCGAAACCCCGACCTGCGCCGAGCGGATCAACACCATGCACAATGCCGCGATCGAACGCTTTGGCGACAGTCTTCCGGAAGCCTCGCAGATCTTCCTTCAGCTGCTCGACGAGGCCAACACCAAGTTCTATACCCTGGAAAATGCGGACATCGAACGCTGCTTTGTCGATCTCGTCGACGTGGCCAAGGGGCTGGACGAGCAGGTGAGCGGGGCTTGGAACAAGCTCGGCGACGCAATCGTCTATCTCGAGCCCGAAGACCTTGACTATGCCATGCTTTCCTACGCCATCGCCACCACCGTCGACGATGCGACCCGCGAGATCTTTGCGGAGCGGATGCAGGACTTCCTCTTCCTCGAAGGTGCGGAGCTGCAGAACAAGGCGCTGGATATCGTCGATGAATATGCCGCGCTCTCCTTCGTCGATTTCCTCTTCGAGGCGCGCGCCAACGCCGAAGCCCCCGCCTTTAAGCAGCCGGAGATGCTCGCCTACGTCGGACATCTGCAGGAATTCCTCAAGGAGGTTCCGTCCATCGGGAAAAGCAGCTCCGCACTCGACGCCCTCAAGAAGGCAAACTACGAACTCAACTTTACCGCCGAAGCCCCGCAGGAGCGCAACGCCGAATTCTACTCCATTCCGCCGAGCCCCTCCGCCGTCGCACAGGTCTTCACCCAGCTCGAAGGCATGAAGAAAAAGGATAGCCTCTTCCATCTCGTGACCAAGGACTACAACGAGGTCAACATCTGGATCCAGCTCAAGAGCGGCGACAACACCGACATGCAGGCCGTGGTTGATGCCGTCGAAGCTTGGATGGCCGAAAACCCCGCGCCGGTCGAACTCGACGCCAAGTGGGCGGGCCTCACCTACATCAACGTCGTCTGGCAGGACAAGATGGTGGCCGGCATGATGAACTCGCTGATGAGTAGCTTCGTGGTCGTGCTGATCATGATGATGGTGCTCTTCCGCTCGCCGCTCTTCGGCTTGCTCGCCATGATTCCACTGACCGTCACGATCACCTTCATCTACGGCCTCATCGGCCTCGTCGGCAAGGACTACGACATGCCCGTTGCCATCCTCTCGTCGCTGACGCTCGGATTGAGCGTCGACTTTGCCATCCACTTCCTCGAACGTTCGCGGGAGTTGGTAAGGCAGCACGGAAGCTGGAGGGCAGCCATCTGGCACATGTTCCATGAGCCCGCCATGGCGATCAGCCGCAATGCGATCATCATTTCCATCGGCTTCACGCCGTTGCTGTTTGCACCGCTGGTGCCGTACAAAACCGTCGGGTTCTTCCTCGCCACCATCATGGCCGCGTCGTGGCTCGGAACCCTGTTCATCCTTGCCGCCTTGATCACCGCCCTGCAAAAATGGCTCTTTAAGAAAAATGAAACCACTGATTCGCACTAATCTTCACTAATGGAGAAAATGATTAGTGTAAATTAGTGGTTGGAAAATCGGAGGAATAGAAATGAAAAAAGGAATGATTGCAGCACTCTTAATTGCATCGGTAGTTGGCGTTCAGGCGGAACTCACCGTAGATGAGATTGTGACCAAGGCGAACGAGGCGGCGTACTATGCCGGCAACGACGGGCGCGCCGAGGTCGAGATGAAGATCATCGACAAAAGCGGCTCCACCCGCACCCGCAAGTTCACGCTGCTGCGGATGAACACCAAGGACGGCAACCAAAAGTTCTACGTCTACTTCAAAGCCCCC
>DAOVNC010000205.1 GCA_030630445.1 Kiritimatiellales bacterium
ACCTTGAAGTAGAGGAAGGCGTCGAGGAAGCCCTTGTGCTGCAGGAAGCGCTGGGGCGTGCGGCCTTTGGTTTTGTGGAACCGCAGCTGGTTGCTCATGATGTCGGAAACCTGGTAGATGGCCTGCTTGGGAACGCGGACGTTTCCGCACATGCCTTGCAGGTGCTTGTGCACCGCTTCGCGCGCGGCGTCGTGCGGCGCGGTGCCGGTTGCGATGAGCTCCTTTGCGAGGAATTCGTGGTATTCGCCGAAGACGAGTGCGAAGAGCAGGGCGGGGTGGACGCGCAGGTCGGCCTTGCGCCACCGATCCATCTGTTCGAGCGTTTGGATCACCCAGTCGTGCCGCACCTTGTCTTCGTCGATCCAGTGCGAGAAGTCGTGGAACATGGGGTGGAGCAGGTCCGTTCTTTCCAGCCAGTGGAAAACCTCCTTGGCGTGGCCGCAGAAAAAGAGCTTCTGTACCTCCTCGTACATGCGCGACGGGGCGGCGAGCGCGAGCTTGTCCTTGTTGCGGCAGATGGAGTCGTAGGCCTGTTCTTCGATTTCGAAGCCGAGGGTTCCGGCAAAGCGCGCGGCGCGGATCATGCGGACGGGGTCTTCGGTGAAGCGCGTGTCGGGGTCGCCGATTACGCGGATGATTTTCTTTTCCAGATCTTCGAGCCCGCCGGCATAGTCGATGATGGAAAAGTCGGCAATGTTGTAGAAGAGGGCGTTGATGGTGAAGTCTCGCCGGAGCGCGTCCTGCTCGGGGGTGCCGAATACGTTGTCGCGCATGACCTGGCCGTCTTCGCCGGTGCGGAAGATTTTATCGGAATGGATGGTCTCGTCTTCGGGGGCGGGCGCGCGGAAGGTGGCGGTTTCGATGATCTCTCCGCGGAAGAGAATGTGGGCGAGCCGGAAGCGGCGCCCAATCAGGCGGCAGTTGCGGAACATCTTGCGGATCTGTTCGGGCGTGGCATCGGTGGCGATGTCGAAATCCTTGGGGCGGCGGTCGAGCAGTAGGTCGCGCACACCGCCGCCGGCGATGTAGGCGGTGTAGCCTTCGTCTTTCAGGCGGTACAGTACTTTGATGGCGGCGGAACTGATGTTCCTGCGGCTGACGTTATGCTCGGGTCGTTTGAGGACTACGGGTTCCATAGGCGAGGCAGGGTATTCCAACGGGGCGGGCGAAGAAAGAAAAACTTTCAAGAGGGCTAGGCGTCGAGATGTTCCCCGATCCAGCGCAGGATGGCGTCGACGATCTTGCTGACTTGCGCTTCGGAAAGCTCCTTTCCTTTCTTGATGCCGAAGAATTGTTCGAGGCTATCGCGATCGTTGCAGCCGGTGGCGTGCTGGGCGATGAAAACCGGGTGGCCCTTGGTCGGCGTTTGCCGTCCGTCGTTCTTCGGGTTTTCAGGAGCGAGCCGCTTGTTCACGAAGTCGGTGGCATGCAGGCGCAGGATATCCATGCCGCGCGAGGTGACATACTCTTGTTCGGGTTCGCCGAGAACGAATTTTTCAAGCCGTCCGTCTTTCGACAGCTTCTTTTTGAGTGCGTCCCATTCCTTGCCTGATAATTTTGCCACAACAATTTCCTCGTTCATCGGGTTCCAACGTAACTGTGTTAGCCTAAGTTACGGAGGATGCATGCGCAAGCCCTAGCTAGCAGGAAATACTAGATTTTTGTTCATCCATATCGGCCTTGGTTGCCGCGCTATTCCCATTCAAGCTTTTCGATGGGCAACCAGTCGAGGATGCGTTGGATGTGGGTGTCCCAATAGCCCCAGTCGTGGTCGCCGTCGGTTTCCTCGTAGGTGAGGCGGAGACCGGCCTCGGCGGCTGCGTCGCGGAAGGCGACGGAGTCAGGGTAGAGGTAGTCGTCGGTACCGCAGCAAACATAGAAGTCGGTGGCGGGCGCTTCCTTGATTTTTCCGAGCTGGGAGATGAGATCGTTTCCGGAGCCGGGAACGTTTTGCAGGTCGCCGAAGATGGCTTCGAAGGTGCGGGTGCGGGATTCGTCGAATTCGTCGTCGATGTGCGCGGCAATGTCGAGCGCGCCGGAGAGCGAGGCGGCGGCGGCAAAGCGTCCGGGGCAGCCCAGGGCGAGCTTGATGGCGCCGTAGCCGCCCATGGAAAGTCCGGCCACGAAGGTTTTTGCGGGGTCGCGGGAGACGTTGAACCAGCGTTCCACGAGCATCGGCAGCTCTTCGGAGATAAACTTCCAATAGTTGGAACCGTGGGCCATGTCGCAGTAGAAGCTTTTGTGGACGTCGGGCATGACGATGACGAGGGGATAGTCGGCGGCATGGCGTTCGATGGAGGTGCGGCGGCTCCAGATGGTATGGTCGTCGGAGAGGCCGTGCAGGAGGTAGAGCACGGCGGGCGGTTCGTTCCAGGCGTCGGGATGCTCTGGCAGGATGACGTTCATGCCGAGGGAGAGGTCGAGCGTTTGCGAATCGAAGCGGGTTTCGAGCAGGGCCATGGCTAGTCCTCGGTTTCGGGTTGGCGGAGGGCAACGAGGGTGTCGCCGAGTTTGAGGCGGGTGTCGGGGCCGGGATCGAAGGCGGTGCGGTCGTCGGGGTGTTTTACGGCGATGACCATGCCGCCGAGGGTTTGGCGCACTCGCGCTTCGGCGAGGGTTTTCCCGAGCATGTCGCTCTCTTCGCCGATCGGATACTCGAAGACCTGCAGGGCAATGTTCTTGTCTTTGGTGACGAGTTCGATGAGGTCGACCACCGAGGGGCGGGTGATGAGCTGCGCGATTTGGCTGGCTCCGCTGGAGATGGGTGAGACGACCCGCTTGGCACCGGCCTTGTGGAACTTGCGGGAGCTTTCGGGGTCGTGGACGCGAGCGATAATGCGCAGGTCGGCGCAGAGGCCGTTGGCGGTGAGCGTGAGGTAGAGGTTTTCCGGGTCGCTGTCGAGCGCGGCCACGAGCGAGTCGGCCCCGCATATGTTGGCGGCCTCGAGGGTGTCCTCCTCGGTGGCGTCGCCGGCGATATGGGGAATGCCCTGCTCGTCGAGGCGCTTGACGATGTCGGCGTCTTCCTCGATGACGACAAAGGGTTTTTTGGCGGCCTGCAGCTCGGCGACGACGCGGCTGCCGGTGCGGCCATAGCCGCAGATGATGGAATGCTGTTTGAGTTGGCCGATTTTCTTCATCATGGTTCTTCTCCCTAGGACGTTGGTCAGGCTGCGCTGAAACAGGAATTCAACGAGGCGGGTCAGGCAGTAGGCCATCAGGCCCACACCGAAAAAGATGAGCAGGGCGGTGAAGACCCGGCCCAGTCCGGAAAGGGGATGGAGTTCCCCGAAGCCAACGGTGGAGATGGTGATGACCGTCATGTAGAAGCTATCGGACCAGTTCCATCCCTCGATTAGTCGATAGCCGACGATGCCGACGAGCATTACCATCGCAATGCCGGCAATACCCTTGCGCAATCCCGCCGCGAGCAGATCGTTGATTCCCTTGAACCTCATGGAACCGATTAAACCCGATTCATTCGGCTCTTTCCAAACATAATCCTTTTTTAGTAGCTTCGCTTATTGAGGTTTAAATGCATTCGATAACCAGACAGCTATTCATTTCCCACGTCGTTCTACTGGCGGGAGCCGGTGTGCCAGCCCTTGCCGCGTCCTCTTCCGAAATGGTCTCGCTCTCCTACATCGCCCGGCTCTATTCCATGGGCACGTCGACCTCCGGCAAGAAAGTCGTGATGAAGAACAAGTGGAACAGCATCGAGGTCGAGACCAATAGCCGCCGGGCATGGATCAACGGGGTGATGGTCTGGCTGCACCACCCCTGCCGCAAGTCCGGCGGCGGATGGGCGATCCGCGAGGTCGACTTCAAGAAGGGGATCGACCCGATTCTGCGTTCCTATGCCTACGTGCCCTCCCGGAAGCCGAACATGGTGGTGCTCGACCCCGGCCACGGCGGCAAGGACAGCGGGGCGGTCGGCAAACGCAAGGTCTACGAAAAAAAGGCCGTCCTATCCATCGCCAACCGCGTCAAGAAACACCTCGAAGCCAAAAAGATCAAAGTTCGGATGACCCGCGCCACCGACACGTATCTGACCTTGCAGCAGCGCAGCGACTCGGCCGCCAAAGCCGGTGCCGACCTCTTCGTCAGTATCCACGCCGACGGTGCGGCAGACCCCAGCGCCCACGGCGTCGAAACCTTTGCCATGACCGCTGCCGGATGCGACTCCAGCAACCACTATGGCCAGGGCGGCAACAAGTCGGCCGGCAAGGGCAACCAATACGACGCCGCCAACGCCATACTCGGCTTCTCCATCCAAAGCAATCTGGTGAAAACCTCCAAGCGCTCCGATCGCGGCCTCCGCCGCGCCCGTTTCGCCGTGCTCAAGAATGCCCCGTGCCCCGCCGCCCTCGTCGAATGCGGCTTCCTGACCAATCCGGAAGAAGAGGCGCTCATGATCGACGCCAACTACCGCGAGGCCGTTGCGCGCGGTATTTCCAATGGCATCATCGGCTACATCACCCTCGTCAACCGCGCCCGGAAATAGGTGCGGATAACCTGCGGAACACAAGAAAACAGTTGAATCCACGGATCGAACCCTTTCCGGGCCGTTTAACCCTACGTTCACAAAGGATGGTTATGATCACAACAAACGCCCGCAAAATCTATCGTTTCACCGTCATGCTCTCTGCTGTAGCGCTTATGAACAGCAACGCCACGGGGCAGAAAATTAACCTTATTCCCGAAGAACCGGCGAAATCGCCCAACTACTGGTGCACCTGGTATGCACAGAATTACTGGATTCAACGCGGCGGAGAGATCACCGACCTCCAGGCGATTAACAATCAAAACGCCCGCGAGGAACTAAGCTACGAAACGATCTTTAACGAAAAAGAGGGCTGGGCAAGTTCCTACATGCCCCGAGGACGTAGCGATTGGTTTTTTCTCATCGATCACGGTTGGCAGACAAAAAAAGCGGAAGAACGCACTATTCCCGGCTCCAAACCCTTTTTCTCCTGCCAAATCGACCCAAGGGATTTTCCGGAGTATGCCGACGTCGAACCGGAAGAAGCCTTGCGACTGTTCAACGAGGAAATTCAAAGCAACGGCTGGCGCGGATTGGGACTTTGGGTTCGAGGCACCATCTCCGCCGAAACAGCGGAAACATTCGTAGAATGGTCAAAGCATGCCGGAATCGAATACTGGAAAATCGACGGAGGCGGAACGAAAGATTTCCACAGTTTCATGATCAAGCAAAAAATCTACCCCGAGCTGCAACTCGAATACATTACCGGTTCAAACGGCCCGCTCAACCCTCGATGGGACAACCCCAAATCAAAGGCATATCCCTCGGTGTACGACATCGGAGGATCAAAGCAGAAACCCATGCTAAAGGTTCTGCAGTTCACAGATGTCTTCCGCACATACGATGCCGCGCCGATTTTGGTTACAACCACCACCCTGCGTCGCACGCACGACATTCTCAAACAGACAGAAGGCAACCCGAAATACCGTGGCATCCTCAACCTTCAAGACGATCCCCAGGCTGCGGCCGGTCTCGGTTGCCTCGTGGCCGCCAAGCGACACCCCAACTATATGGAGCGCACCTACAAGGGGAAGGACCTGCACCACCAGATCAGCGGAAAACGAATGGTGCAAAAGCGCATGAACGAAGTCGAACGCTTTGGACGATGGGAACGTATCGCCCCTGCCTTTTCCTCCGGCACCGGAACCTACGCGGCCTCGGATTATGATCTGATCGACCACTATCCGCACACCGAAAGCGACACTTGGTTCAAATCATGTTGGGGGAAAACCGTCTATCAAAGCGCCCCCGCCATCATGGCTCGCAACATGCCTCTGCCAAAAGTTGAAATCGAAGGCGATGCGCCCTACGTCATGGCATCCACCTACCCGAACGGCCCCGTA
The DNA here is from genome assembly GCA_030630445.1 of Kiritimatiellales bacterium. Taxonomy (GTDB): domain Bacteria; phylum Verrucomicrobiota; class Kiritimatiellia; order Kiritimatiellales; family Pontiellaceae; genus Pontiella. The sequence continues at coordinate 5,887 of DAOVNC010000205.1, forward strand.
TGCGTGGCCACCGAAGGCCGTGTGAAACCGGACGACCAGTGGTATCATCCACGGGCCAAAGTCACCATCATCGTCAAAGACGCCACCCAGCCCGTCGGCATTTTCGGGCACTACGACAAACTGGTTGTCGAGTTTCCCGAGCCGCTCGCCGGCATCAAAAACGTCTGGGCGCAGGATCTATTGGCCGATGAGGCCACCGATATCAAGAGCAAGGTTGCGATCAAGAACAACACGTTAACGATCCCAGGCAAGTTGATCGATCAAATCGGCACCTCCGCGGGGGACAAAGGCGACTTCTCGGTTCCCGGACTCGTTTTAAAGCTGGAGAAATAGGCGAACGAACAGGGATTAATATGGGAACTCCTTCCCGCAGGTTCTGCGAAAGAGGAATAACCCTAATGCTCGGCAACGACCTTGTTGCCCTTGGCCTGGCCGATGTCGGCGAGGAGTTCGCCGAACCAGTCGACGTCGATGTCGAAGGGCTTACCGCCGGCGATGCGCGGGAATTCGATGGCGCGCAGTTCGTTGTTCTGGTCGTCGTCGTGCCCGACAACGCCGCCAATTCCTGCGATGGCGGATTCAATGGCTTTGTCGCAGCACTCTTTAATGAGATGGAGGTCGGCCTTGTTGGAGGCGGCGGCGCGGGCGAAGTAGCCGGATTTCTGGATGAGGACTTTTTCG
>DAOVNC010000111.1 GCA_030630445.1 Kiritimatiellales bacterium
GTGAGCTGAATGGCTGTTGTCAACGTATCGGTTACTTCCTTGAGTAGGGCTATTGGGTCCACGGGGGCGCCGCCACTCTTGGCTTCCGGTTCGGGAAGTTCGGTTTGTTGCAGCTTGCTGGCCAGACTGACGATGAAGGCTGCGAGAGAGTCCTGTGCCTCCTGAATCTGGTAATAGTTCAGATCTTCAGGGATGGGTAGCTTGTTGTTCTTGAAGGTGTAGTAAGCCGTCGTCCCGCGGACGGATGTTTCCTTCCGCAGGAAGTTTCCATAGAAGTGGTAGGGAACGGGCGCCATCATGGTTGACAGCACGATGTCGGGCTGGCGCTTGGGCACCCGGATGCCAATGGTGTGGTCGTCAAACTTGAGGATGTCCTCGACATATTCCGTGAAGTAATTGCTCGTCCACGGATCAACGATTCCCGGGGACCGGAAAAGCTTGAGCATGCAGATCCAATCATCAGCGGTGACCGGTACGCCGTCGGACCACCGGGCATCGGGATCGATCCGATAGTAGACGGTGCGTTTATCCGGCCCAATGGCCCACTCACGGGCCAGAGAGGGGGTGAATGCATCAGTGACGGGGTGAATGTCCAACAAGTCCTGGTCGTTGAGGTCCAGATATAGACGGAAGCCGGAATTGGCGTTCATGCCGCGCTGGCGCAAGGTTTGGGGGAAGGTGATGATGAACGTATTCCAGGTTCCGCCCCGCTTGGCATTGGGATCAGCGAAGGATTGCTGGTCGGCACCGTTTTGCCACTCGAGTCCTTCAGGGATGGTTTCATCGGTGATGGGGAACGGTTTGATGGGTTCCTTGTGACCGTGGAAGCGGAGGGTGAATTTTTCCTCGATTGAGCAGGACTGGTATTCATATTCGCAGTTTTCCACGATCAGGAAGCCTGCTTTGGTGCCCGTGATGGAGATGATCGTGATGATGATCAGAACGAGCAGTATGCCGAGATAGGTTAGCCATTTAGTCATGTAAAAAAGTCTCCGGATTACTCGAATGTAGTGAATTTTTTCGGGTCGAACGCCTCGCGAACCGCTTCACCGACGAGGTTGACCAGGAACAGGACCAGCACCATCGCACCGACCACCGAGGAGACAATCCATGGCGAGTCCATGTTTTCGGTGCCCATTTTCATCAATTCACCCCAACTTGGCGTGCCCGGCGGAAGGCCGAAGCCGAGGAAGTCGAGCGAGGTCAGCCCGATTATCGCGCCCGATATGGAGAAGGGGATAAAGGTGACCAGCAGGGAGATGGTGCTTGGGATAATGTGCACAAAAATAATGCGCGCATTCGAAGCGCCCAGCGAACGCGCCGCCATGATATAGTCACGCGCCTTTTCGCGGTAGGTCGCGGTACGCATCTGCCAGGTAATTCCCATCCAGCCAAAGAGCACCATCAATCCCAGCAACAGTCCGAAGCTGCGCTCGTAGATCGTGATGAGGATCATGATCACATAGATGAACGGCACGCGCGACAGGATCTCGATGATACGCTGAACCAGCAGGTCGACCCACTTGCCATAGTAGCCCATGGCGCAGCCGACGGTTACGCCGATCCCGTAGCTGAACAGCATCAGTACCAGTGAAAAGACAATGGCGATCCGGTAGCCGAACACGAGCCGCGCAAGGATGTCACGACCAATTTTGTCGGTGCCCAGATAGTGTTTTGTCGAGGAGTTGGGCGGTAATGGGTGAAAGGCTTCCTTAAAGAGGCGGGAAACCTCCTTTTCCTTCGTGGATTGCAACACGTTCGTCTTTTCAGCCAATATCACGGCGTCTGAGGGGTCTCTACTCAGCTTGGCCAAGTCCTGTGTGAGCTGGTTGGCGAGCTGTGCCTCCTGGACCCGCAGGGCCTTCATGTCGATCGGGTCGGATTCCCCCGCGCTGTAGGGAATCAGCGGCATCAGGATCCAATTTTCGGAGTCGGCGGCCTTCCACTTGCCCTGTAGCTCGCGGTATTTGGTCTCGTAGGTATAATCCTCTCCGAAGTCTTTGCCCTTATACTGCTTGCTGATGCCGGGAATGCTCCGCAGGATCGGGAAATAAACTTTCCCTTCGTATTTAACGATCAACGCCTTGTTATTGATGAAGACCTCACCCACAAATGAAAGAAGGGTCAGCACCAGCAGGACCCAGAAACTATAATAGCCGCGTTTGATCGACTTGAAGCGGGCGAAGCGCATCTTGGTGATCGGGCTGAATTGGGGTCGTTTCATTTTGGGTCATTCCGGGAATTAAAGGGTTTGGGCTCTTAGCCGAATTTCACCCGCGGGTCTACCGCAGCCACGCAAAGGTCCGAAAGAATGTTGCCGAGCAGCTGCAAGGTGGCGCTGATGGCCAACACGCCCATCACCACGGTATAGTCCTTGCTGAGGATGGAGGTGAAGCCCAGCATGCCGATCCCGTCAATATTGAAAATGGATTCAATCAGGAACGACCCGCCGACCAGCAGGCTGATCTGGTTGCCGAAGGTGGTGGCGATCGGGATCAGGCTGTTATCGAGGGCGTGTCTGAAGATGGCGCGCTTGTACGAAACGCCCTTGGCCAGCGCCGTTCGCACATAGTCGGCCGACATTTGCTCCATCAACTGGTTCTTCATCAGCATGGTCATGAAGGCGAAGCTGCCGATCAAGTAGCAGCACATCGGCAGGATGGCGTGTTTGATCAGGTCCACTACCCGGGCGCCAAAGCTCAGGCTTGCAAAATTTTCACTCACGAAGCCTCCCAATGGAAGCAGTTGCCAGTTGGAGGCCACGAACACCACCAGCAGGGCACCCAGCGCATAGCCGGGGATTGCGTAGCCGAAATAGACTAGCAGCGAACTTGCATTATCAAAGAAACCGCGGTGCTTGATCGCCTTCATTAGACCCAGCGGAATACAGACGGCGTAGATTACGAACATCGAGATCAGGCCGAAGAAGATGGAAATGGGCATTTTGCTGATGATCAACTTGAGTACATCGATGCCGTAGATGTTGGATTCGCCGAAGTCTAACCGGACAACGTTGGCGATCCAGCGGCCATAGTCCGCCAGGATGTTATCCGAGATGCCGTATTCCTTCATCAGGCGTGCTTCTTCCCCGGGTGTCAGTGCTTCTTCGCCGTCCGGTTGTCCGGCCGTCGCCGAGGCCCCTCCACCGGCACCGCCTTGCTGCTGCATTTGCGCCATCTTGGCCTGGCGCGCCTGCTCGATCGGGCCGCCCGGTGCAGCGCGCATGGTGAAAAACACCACAAACGTGATTCCGATGAAGGTTGGAATCATCAGCAATAGTCTTCGGATAAAATATGCGGTCATCTAATTCCCTCGTGGCCCCCATGATCCGTGCGCCCTCTTCTATGAAATGTGACACTATAGCAGAACGCCATGGCGGAGGAATAAATATCGCCAAGAAAGACTACCTGCCAAAGAGCCGGAACGCCTGTGCGGTTTCCGCAAAAATTTCAGGTAATCTGGCTGAAAACGATGCGGGCCATCGTCATCTTGTTCATATCGGGCACGCTTTTTTTGATCGAATCATGGAATGGATGTGTCCGCTGTGCTAAACATCCACCAATTTTTTGCGGAAGACCCTCTTTCGGGTGCTTGTTTAGAACCCCGTTTTTGGAAAAAGTTAAAATGAAGATAATCTCACGTATTGTGTTTGGTTTGCTGGTTTGGGTCTCCCCCGGCTTGGCGGAGCCGGAGAAAGGATCCCCGGCGACCAACGAAAAAGACAGAGGCGCGCTGCAGGCCTATAACCAGGACCTCAAGGAGCAGGGTTGGCACCGCAAAGAGGCCAATGCGCTCACCGATGCCTTGGCGCACACCTTTGGCGACGCGGTGCTGCTGCCGCTGCCCAACCCGAACCAACGGGTGATCGAACTGTTTGAGGGGTTTCAGGCGGACTACACCCGGTTTGAACAAGATTTTCCGAATGCCACCGCATCCTATCCCCGGAGCAAAGGGCCGTCGAAAAAACCGGGCATGTGGTCGCATATCAAGATGAATCCGACGGCGGGTCGAATATACGATTTGGAACTGAACCCGAAAACCCCCGATGAAATATATGCCAACCCCGACGGGGACGGCATCTTCTTCTCCGGCAACGGGGGAAGGAACTGGCGTGCGATCACGGATAATATTCCCTCCCGCCTGCACCGGGACTGCGCGGAGAACATCATCGTGGATCCCCGCGACTTCAACCATGTGTTTTCCATCTCCCGCTTGGGGCACCTCCACGAAACAAAAGACCGGGGCACCCATTGGAAGCTTGTGCTAAACGCGGAGCACAAGAACGGCAATGCGCCGCAATTCAAATGGGTCGAGGCCTTCCGGGATGCGAACAACACGCTAACCATTATCGGCACGGTCACGAAGGGCTCGGGGCAGAATGGGGGGTGGAAGCCGGGGGTCTACCGCTCTGCCGATGCCGGAAGCTCCTGGAAACATATTCCGGTCGAGGGGACTAAACTGCAGGAAATGGCCTTCCATAAGAAAGACCGGAACCTGATCTACCTAGCTGGCCGGTCCAAACTGTTTATTTCACGGGATGCCGGAAAAACGTTCAAGCTGCTGAAGGATTTCGAGACGGGCGACCGCCCGATGTTTGTCTCCTCCCTCTACGGAAACCATGCCGACGCCCTCTACGCGGCGGTGTCGACCGGCAACGATACGCAAGTCCATTTTTCCGCTGACCGGGGGGCAACGTGGGGGCTTCGTCAGGATTCTGCGAGCAAGACCGGCTACGAGAAGGGGATCTTCGGGAGAGATGGAAGCAGCGGCTGGACCAGTTTTTTCGAGGTTGATCCTTTCGATAAGAACCATCTCATGGCCTCCAGCGTCGGGAGCTGCGAGTCCTTTGACGGCGGGGTGAACTGGACCTTTTTTTCATGGGGAAAGCGGGCCGATGCGGTGATGCCGGATGGCACGATTGCGCCGTCTCCGCACGGCGGGCACAATGCCGACAACCATGTTCTCAAGTTCCACCCGTCACGCCGGGGGTTCAGGGTCAAAGGCTGCGATGCCGGAATCATGGCAAAGAAAGAGGACAAGGCGGAGAATTGGACGAACATCAATGGTGATATGCCCGCCTTCCTTTGGTACTCCATCATCGTAAATGAATTTGGCGACCGGTATATCGCCGGCAACACGCAGGACGTTAATATTCAAACCTACCGCTATGGAAGGTGGGAGAACGAAACCGGCTACGAGGGGGACTCTATTTTCATCAACCCCTATTTGAATACGACCTACTTTCCTTGCTCTCCGACGGAGAAAGGCGAGGGCCTGGACTTCCTCGAGCCGGGACGATGGAAAATGCACTCGTGGAACATGCCGAAGTCCGCCGCCAACTACAGTCACCCCGACCAGCTCCTGGTGGCGTTTGGCCGCAGGGAGACGGAAGATTCCAAGCAACTGCCCAAGTTCCTCTATCTGACCGAGAACCGTGGTGTGAGCTATAGGCGGGTGCCGAACCTGGACAAGGAGGTCTTCGCCATGAACCTCTCCAGGACCAGGGAGCAAGTGCTCACGGTCTTGACCGCCAAGTCCGTAATGACGAGCAAAACCACGGGGGAGCAATGGCAGAGCCATGCCTATCCAAACAGCTTCAAGGCGGGCGGCGGTTCCCGGAAGGTGAGCGGAGCCGTCAATCCCGACAACCCGCAGGAGCTGTGGGTGGGCGGGCAGAACGGCAAGATATTCACCAGCAACGACGGCGGAAAAAACTGGCAGGATATTTCCGGCAAACTGCCCAAGGGACAGGTGAGCGAACTCGTCTTCCACGAGGGGAGCGGTGGGGATCTCTATGCGCTGATCAACGGGTATGGTGTTTTCCACCGGGCGGCCGGAACCGATGAATGGATCTTCTGGATGAATGGATTCAACCTAACCGACTTCCGCGAAATCCGAATCGATTATCCCAGCCAAAAACTGGTGGCCGCCAGTTATGGCCGCGGTGCTTGGGAAGCTCCCCTGATGAATCCGTGCGAGCGTTTCTATAAAAAGGACTTTGCCATCAAGCAGCTCAACGAGGTTGCCGGCCTCAAGGTTTTTGGCATCGACAGCGATTGGGTGACCCCGGACTACTACACCTACCACTGGTTCGTAAACCGGAAGGCGAAAGGAGCTAGTACCCCGGTTTTCACCGCAAGAAACTGCCGCCCGGGCGATACCGTTGAACTGATTCTCACTCCCAGAAATGTCTCCGGGATAAAAACCATTTCGCAACCACTCAAAGCCAAAAGGATGGGCATCGCAAAAAAGACAACCTCGAAAGAACCGCTGACGGTCGAGGGCTCGTACATCGATCTTGGCAATATTGAACTGTTTGGAGCCCGGCAGGACATGACCTTTGAAACCACCCTGAACCTTTCCGGCGCCGGGGTGGTTGCCGGGAACCGCAGGCAATTCTATCGAGATGCCAAAGGCTGGTATCTGAGCGTCAACGACGCCGGCGAATTGTCGCTGCATTTGTCTGCCCGGCAAAACGGAAATTTTAGCAGGACCTTTAAAAAACCAAAGGAGCAGGCGCTGGTGGTCACCTCTCCAAAGGGAAGCCTTTCATTCAAGGAATGGGTTCAGATCGCCTTTTCCATCAACAGCGAAGGCGAGGTCGCGCTCTATATAAACGGCGAGGTGGCTGGCCGCGCCGAAATGGATCCGGCAGACCAAACCCTTTCGCTCAATAGCGTTCTAAGCACGACCCTCTTCGCCGATCCCATCGGCATGGGCCGAACCTCCGGCGAAATAAAAAATGTGCGCATCTGGCACAGGCTTCTTACAGGGGGCCAGCTAAAAATCAATCGCACCAAGCTCGGCACCACGGACGGATTGGTCTACTACGCGCACTTCAGCGACACCGAAGCCACCGAGAAGCTCTCCGGGAACCCCGTGGCCATCCGGGAAGACGCTGCCCCGGAGGCGACCTGACGGAACGACAGATCTCCCGCATCTACTTTGTTGTTGCTCGTTTCCCGAGCAGGCCGCGGATCGAGACGGCCCGCTTTTCGTAGATCAGCATCAGTGGGATCAGGGCAGTGAAGCGGGCGATTCCGGAAAGGGCGAACAGGACTTGTTCCGGCTGGAGCAGCTTGCCGAATAGCGTGATCGATTCGGGCGGAATCTGAAAGCCGGACAGCAACTGTGTTGTCATCATGGCGAGTCCGCCAAAGGCGGCATAGAAGCCGGAATAACCCTGCTGCATTCCCCGGGGAGCAATGGAGAGGACAAAGTTTGCGGAAACAATCCCGAGCCCGGCAAAGATCACGCCGGCATAGGCTCCCTCGGCATAGATCAGCCACAGTGACCCGGGGGTTACAAACAGCCAGGGCACGGGGGCCATCGAACTGAAGACGATGCAGATGGCCATCGCCGTCCGGTTGCCGAATCGGTCTATGAACCGGCCCCATGGCCGGAGAAACAACAGCGATGTCAGAAGAACGCAGGTGCCGTAGATCTGCACCTCGATCATTCCCATATGCAGGTTTTTCAGCATGAAAGGCACCCAGAAGGGGGATCCGATCCCGATGGCCAGCATCCACCAGATGACAAAGAGAACCAATTTGAGGAAATTGCGATCCCGGAACGGGGCACGGTAGTGTTCTCCGAGGTCGTCATGGGCATGGATTTTCGGGCGCTCCGGCTGGTTGCGAAGCAGCTTGAGACTGTATAGGCCAATGATCCCGGCCACAGTGAAAAGGATCAGAAAACCAAAAGAGAGATTGCCGTGGTTGAACCAATCGCCCAAGCCACTGCTTTCGACAAACCAAGACGCGATCGCCCCCCGCTGGTCGGCTTCGGCAAAGAGATCGATAAAGAAACCGAAAAGGTAGCCGGCCAGGGTTCCGGCCACGGTCATGAACTGGGTGCGGATGGAAAAAAACCGCCCGCGGATTCGCAGGGGCACTCCGTCGGAGATCCAGGCGAGCCACATGTTGACGCTAATGGCCTGTAGCCCGGCACTGATCAGGCACAGCAACAGGAAGATCCAGATTCCCGAGTTTTTTGAAAAGAATCCGGCCTGCTGGTAAAAAAGAAAGGGGATGGCTCCGAACAGGAAGACCATGCTTCGTCCCCATAGGGCAAAGGAGATCGTCTTTCCTTTGCGACTGGCAAGGTGATGGGTGAGCCATAAACCAAGCGGTTGGAAAACCTGGGCAAACTGACCGATGGCCGCCAGAATCCCGAGCTGCATGTTGGAGGCCTCCAATTCCGTCGCAAGCTTTATGGTGAAGGAGCCACCCACCATCGCCAGCACTAGGAATATCTGCGCGTAGATTCCTTCATGCACCGAGGTCTTGATGGTATGGCTGAGAAATTGGTTCTTTGGCATGGGCGGGGGTTCGGCTTACTGCCGATACTTTTCTTTCCACTGAAGTTCCGGCTCCTCGTTGGTCATGAACCACTGGTAGCGCTCGATCTTCTCTTTGAGGCTTTCGTCGATTTTTTTATCCACCGGATAGAACCCGGCGTTGAGGATGCGGTCGAGAAGCGCCTGTGTGGTCTTGGAGTTGCCCTTCAGGGCCCGGTGGGTGATGTATTCATGGCGGTCGTTGGGGGTATGCCCCTGAGACGATGCCATTCCGCCATAGCGGGCCACGTTCAGCGACGGCACTTCCAGAGTTGAAAACGGGATGCAGTCGCTGCTGTAGATGTCGATGGAGTGCTTCACAAAGAAGCCCTGCTCGCGGAGGATTCCCTCGGAGTATCCGCGCAATTCATGGCTGCCAAGCACACAGATCATATCCTGGCCAAGGGCATCGCCGGCAACATCCACATTCACCACCAGACGGCCCCGCTCTTTGATCTCTTGCTCGTTCGCCTTCACATAGGCTTGGCTGCCGTTGAGCCCCAGTTCTTCGCCGGAGAAAAAAATGACGGTCAGGTCGCGTTTCGGCGGATGAGCCTGAAAGTGCCTAAGCAGATCGATAATCACCGCTGTTCCCCCCGAGTTATCACAGGCGCCGGGCGAACGCGAAACGGTGTCGTAATGCCCGACGAGGTAGGTCAGGAGTCGGTCCGGTTGGGTTCCTTTCAGTTCAACCACAATATTATGGGCCGTTGCCGCACGCGGGGTTTGTATAATTGTCATGCGGCACTGCTGCCCGGATAGCTCTGGCAACACGAGTGCGTCGTCA
>DAOVNC010000439.1 GCA_030630445.1 Kiritimatiellales bacterium
AGCCCCGCGCTACACCTTTGCCCGAGAAGTCGCTAATGATTCAGGACTAGTGTCCTGACTCACAAATAAGCTGGACGATTTGATGGTTCTGTGTGAAAGCATCTTCAGATAGGTTCAGCGCGCCAAAGCCATAACCATCCGCCTATGGATCCGAAGCAACTACGGCATGGGCTGGAGCCAGATGCGCAGACGGTAGAGGGTTGTGGGATTCGTGGGAGCGAGTTGCACCGTCTTCAGTAGATTGTCGCCGAGGGTGTCGGCCCAGCCGGTCACGCCAGCCCAGGAGTTGGACAGCAGATTGGTGGTTTGCTCCACGGCATACTTGCGTTCTAGCCCGGTATAGCCCGGTCCCAGGGCGGCACGGGTCGCGAAGGTTAATTCGACCTTCCCTCCACCCGCCAGATCCATCGACAACGAGGGCACATCCAGCTCATCGCAGGGATCGGTGCCGGCGATGTACTCATCGCCGTCGGGAAGCAAGTCGGCATCCGAGAGCGTGCCGGCGTTTCCTGAGAGGTTCCCGAACCGAGTCGTCTCCCACCGGTCCGGGAGAGTGTCCGCATCGGCATCCTCCATGGAGGATTGGGCTTCGATGGTGACCTCCGTGTAGCTGTTCCAGCTACTGGATGAGTTGCCGTGGCCGATGATCCGGACGTGGCGGGTGTCCATTGGGGAGGGGAAGGAAAACCGTTCGCGATCGAGGGTTGTCCCGCTGCTGGTGTAGTCACCGACGGTTGCCCATGACGAGCCGTCCAAGCTGGTTTGCACGGTGAAAAACGTTTGGCGGGCATTGCCCAGATAGAAGGCGCAGTGGAGGGCCGCCACCGCGTTGGTTCTTCCCATGTCGAAGCTGATCCATTGCCCGTCGCCACTCGCCGACCAGCGGGTGCCTAGATCGTCGTCCACGGTGTGCTCCGGCGGATTGCCGTCCTGATACGTGCTCGCGGTGGTGGTGACCGCCGGGGTTAAGTGCTTCACCACCTCATCGCTGGACTCCATCCCGCCGATGCCCAATACCTTCAGGGTAATCGTATGTCGGCCCAACGGCAGCACCACCTGGGCATGGCTGCTGGAGGCCAGCCAGATGCTGCCCAGCCACCAGTCGAACGATGAAACCGTCCCCACCGTGCCGGAGGCATCGAGCGTGATGCTTGCGGTGCCGTCTCCATCGTTGTCCCAGACCACCTGGTCCGGACCCGCGTCCGCATGGACTAAAATCACGGTTTTGATGGCCGTGTCTTCGTAGATTTGTCCATCGCTGTGCGATACCTTCAAGGCAACGATGTTTGTCCCCAGCGGAAGCGATACCTGGGCCGTGATACCCGTGGCGATCGGACTGCCGTCGATCCACCATGTGTAGTTGTTCACCGTCTCCCCCCGGTAGACCTCGGTGGCTGTCGCATCCAGTGTGACGAGTTCCTGCCCGTTGCCATCCAAATCCACCACGGATTCGTCCGGCCCGGCCCACGCGCTCACCGAAGGGCTATCCGCGGCGAGCAGGCCGATTTCCGAGCAGGCCAGCAGGAACGCGCCTACGCCGTAGTCGTGCGTCTCGTCGGCACCTGCGGAATACGGCGAATCGTCGGCTCGCTGGACGTATCCCACCAAACCGCTAGGCTTCAGCGCCAGGGTGGTCAGGCCGTGCCAGGCCTTGGCGATGGTATTCGTATATTCGCCCGGATCCAGGAGGCCGTTGCGCACCCCCCAGGCCATGGAGTAGGTGAAAAGCCCGGTTCCGCTGGTTTCCGGGTTGGGATAGTCACCGGGGCTCAGCAGATCGGAGCGCCACATTCCATCGGCTCCCTGCAGCGGCTTGAGTGCGGCGCACAGGGTCTGGAACATCTCCACCATTTCCAGCCGCTGCGGGGCGTCGGCGGGCAGTTCATCAAGGATGCGTGTTAGGGCCCCAACCACCCAACCGTTGCCGCGAGCCCAAAAGACCTTGCCTCCGAGGGAGTTGGTCTGTGCGGGATAGATCCAAGCCTGCATCGCGGTACCAGAGCCCCTCGTCCGCATCGTAGAGTCCCCGCGTGGTTTTCATGTAGTCGTACATGATCAGCATCTGCTCGAAATAATCCGTGTCGTCGGCCTCGTTCCCCAGTTTAACAAAGGTCGACCCCGCCATGTAGAAGGCGTCGATCCACCACCAGTCGTTGTCGGCGGCGGGATTGTTCACCAAGGCATGGATTTCCGAACCGATGTCGGCAATGCGGATCGGCTGCGGATCCAGGCGGTAGAGATCCACATAGGTCTGGCCGCACAGTTGTGAATCGGCGGCGGATGCACCGCCGGATTCCGGTTCGGCCAGCCATTGGTTGGCGTTGGCCCAGTCCAGGGCGCGGTCGAGGTAGGCTGTTTCGCCCGTTATCCGGAAGGCTCTTTGGTTGCCGGTGTAGTAGGTGCTGTTGGCCCATCCGGCATTTCCAAGCGCATGGTTGGCTATCCAATAATTGTTCGCCCGCCGCACGACTTCCTCGACCTCGCTAAAGGACGGAAGATTCGTCTGGGCGCAGACGGTATTCGCGGTGGACGTTGCCAGCAGGAGAAACAAGGCGGACAACCCCGCACGGACCACCTGCGGTGGGCGATCCTTCAGAAAGGTCGGATTTTTTTCAAGTTTATCATAATTCCACGACCCCGAAGGTTGGCCCGTCGATCGTCATTTCGGCGGGATTAATCCGCATCTGTCCATGCAGTTCCTTGGGAATCTCCTTGGTTTTAAAAATGGGGAGGACCGGGCGGGTTCCCGAGTTGATGCTGGTTTTGTAGGGAACATGTTTGTATTCCTTCCCTTTTTGCTCAATCAGAAATTGGCAAGCAAAGCCGCCTCCGGGACATTCGCCCAAGAGAATTTCCATTTCCACGGGTTGATCTTTGGTCAATTTAATCC
>DAOVNC010000254.1 GCA_030630445.1 Kiritimatiellales bacterium
GGCGCGCCCTCTGCAAGCAGAGAGGCCCGCACTACACCTTTGCCCGAGAAGTCGCTAATGATTCAGGTAAAAAAATGAAAATAATCGAAAAACCAGCAGGCCGGCCTTTCGAGTGCAAAAAAAGTTGCATAAATATATTGACGCACAAATTTTTGCACCTTACTCTCGATTCAAGCTTAATTCGTGTTATGTAGCGGTTTGTCGGATGGACAGGTTGCGCACGGAGAAGGTAAAACATAAGGAGAAGTAAATGAATACAAAGAAAATAGGCATGGCCATAGTGGCCGTACTGTGTATTACGGGGCTGGCTAGCGCGTCAACCATCACATGGAGCAGTAGCGTCGCCCCGACGGAGGGCGGCTATGGGCAAAACCTCTCTGCGGGACTGTTCGACGCCAGTGGAACTCTGGTATCGGCCGAAAACGTCGGCGGATCGGCCTACACCTTCGATGGTATTAGTTTCGTTGCGGGAACAACGGTATTTGACGGAACCGCCAGTGTGTTTCATGATGCTCCAGCCTCATGGGAGACCGAGCTGTCAGCCACCGGCACATGGGGCAGCTCTGCAGGCACGGTGTCGCTGACTGGTTTGACCGCCACTCAGGAATACCGCATTCAGGCGCTTGTCTATGATGGACGCGGCGACGCTGACGTTTCAGGTCGCACCGTGGAGTTCGACGGCGTCGACCAGGGCCAGTATGCCAATGGTATATCTATGGTTACATGGGGCGACGGCCTGCTGGTTACCGGCACCTTTACCGCCGACGCTACGACACAGGACTTTACTGTTGAAGCATTTCTCGGCACGGATAGCAAGGGCGGCCAGCTCAACACCCTGACTCTGTATGCGATTCCGGAACCGGCAACGTTCGGCATGGTTGCTGCGTTTGGCGGGGGCATCCTCTTCATTCGTCGTAAATTGATGATGTAGAGTTTCTTATTGATAAGGGGTTGCAACCGCACTTTGGGTTGCAATCCCTTTCTTTTTTAAAGGTTAAGCAGGGAGAAGATGTGATGAAAATAAAGAGCATAGGAATAGCCGCATGTTTGGCGTTGGGTATTGTTGGGTTGGCTAGTGGAGCCACCATCTCCTGGAGCAGTAGCGTCGCCGCAACGGAGGGCGGCTATGGGGAAAACCTGAGTGCCGGGCTTTTTAGCACCAATGGCGCATTGGTGTATGCAGAAAATGTGGGGGGAGAGGCCTACACTTTTGATTCAATCGCCTTCGAAGCAGGAACGACGGTATTTGCCGGAACAACCAACGTGTATCACGATGATCCAGCCTCCTTTGAGACCGAGTTGTCGGCAACCGGTACAACCGGGACTAACGGGGCCGATACGGTAACGCTGACCGGGCTGACCATCGGAACCAACTACGTCATTCAGGCGCTTGTCTATGATGGACGCGGCGATGGCGACTCTCCCGGACGCACCGTGGAGTTTGACGGCATCGACCAGGGCCAGTATGCCAATGGTGAAAAATTTGTGACATGGGGCGACGGCCTGCTGGTTACCGGCACCTTTACCGCCGACGCTACGACACAGGACTTTACTGTTGAAGCATTTCTCGGCACGGATAGCAAGGGCGGCCAGCTCAATGCATTTACACTGTTCGATCCAAATGGTATTTTCGTTCCACCTCTCGGCCCTGCCCCTATTACATGGACTTCGGCACCGGCCCCGATTGATCAGACCGATCCGCTTTTGGGTATCTTGCAGCCCGGACTTTTCGATGTCAGCGGTGCACTGGTGTTGGCGGAAAATGTCGGCGGTCCGGCCTCCTCGTTTGATGGAATCGATTTTGCAGAAGGAACCATTATGTTTGATGCAACCTACGATGGGTTTAACGGCGCATCGGGTACTGAGATTTCAAAATCTGCCACATATGGTTCCGCCGAGGAGACGGTGACTCTAACCGGATTGACCTCAAATCAGGAATATCGAGTCCAAGCATTGGTCTACGATAGCCGTACGGCCTTTTTCGGACGCACCGTAGAGTTTGATGGTGTTGACCAGGGTCAGTATGCCAATGGAGTCGATTCGACGACCGCTGGCGATGGCCTGCTGGTTACGGGTACCTTTACCGCAAATGCGGAAACACAACCCTTCACTATTGAAGCATTTCTCGGCACGGATAGCAAGGGCGGCCAGCTCAATGCCATTACGGTATACGGGATTGTCCCGGCCGAACCGGTCACCGTTTCGATTACAGGGCCCGTTTCAGGGGGTTCGGAAATGGAGATTTCATGGGTCGGAGTAGCCGGAGGAACCTATAGCGTGGAAACCAACGCCAATCTCATTATTGGAGGCGGATGGGGCTCGTTCGCGACCAATATATATTCGAGTGGCGGTGGCTTGATCGTGATCACCAATGCCATCGATGGCGATCAAACCTTCTACCGCGTTATCACGGAATAACTGCGGCGCGACAACGGAAACACAACTGCAATCCCCGGCAAGGGATTGCAGTTTGATTTTAACGCAACGGGCCTGATCAGGCCTAACTTTTTAAGGCTGAGTTTATACCGATGAAAAAAATATCAAGCACACGATTTCTGCGATACACCTTGCCGGTGCTTCTGCTTGCACTTTCAGGGCAAGCCTATGCGCAGAATTCCGACTCATGGAACGACGACCGTGTAGGGTTGTTCGTGCACTGGGGGCTTTATAGCGGTGCGGAAGGTGCATGGGACGGTAGCACGGTGGGAGGCGCTTCGGAGTGGATTCAGCAAGGTGCCAACTTGCACAGTAGCGACTACAGCAGTACGCTCAAACCGCTCTTCACCCCCAGTGCTACATGGGCGACCGATCTGGCCCAATCCGCCAAGGATGCCGGCATGGAATATGTCGTGATTACCGCCAAGCACCACGATGGCTTCACCCTTTTCAACAGCACCGAATACTGGTCGACCGGCACCAGCAATGATGGCTCCCAGACCACCAACCCCTATGGCGGATCAAATATCAGCCCGTCCGGCCGCGACCTGATGCAGGAGTATATCACCGCCGTGCGGGGACAGGGCATCAAGGTTGGTTTCTACTATTCTGTGATCGATTGGCAGCATCCGAATGCCTACCGCGGTAACAATGGGCTTCCCAAGCCGTCCATCATGAGCAACAGCAAGTATGATGAAAACTCGACCGATCCGGACGCCAATACCACTTCCTACAAATCCTATATCTACAACCACGTCGAGCAGCTCCTGACCCAGTATGGAACCATTGACGAACTCTGGTTCGACTACAGCTCGAGTGTCGTTGAGGACAGCGATTGGGATGCCGACGCTTTGATGACGATGATTCGCACGCATCAACCGGACATCATGGTCAACAACCGTCTCTACTATGGACTGGAAAATCCCAACGGCGACTTCGGCACGCCGGAGCGCACGATCCCCGCCACGGGGCTCCCGTTTGACTGGGAAACCGCCCAGTCGTGGGACAACTCCTCGTGGGGCTATAAATCCAATGCGAACGGGGCCAGCTACAAAAGTGCCCGCGAGGCAGCCCAGCTGTTCGCCGAAGCCTCCAGCAAAGGCGGCAATATGCTGCTCAACGTCGGCCCCGACCGCTTCGGCGCGATTCCCTCTGAGCAAGCCACCCGTATGAGCGAGCTAGGAAACTGGATGGCCGTCAATGGCGAAGCAGTCAAGCAGACTCGCGCCAGCGGTATCGATGCCACCGGCCTATGGGGACGCATGACCATGAACAAGTCGGGCGATCGCTATTATGCGATCGTTTTCAATCGCCCTGCAAATGGAGTGATCGACATCACCTCCGTCACCGATGGAAAGATTGTCACTTCGATTTCGGCAAGCCGGTTGACGGCCTCGGGGCCGGTATCCGCTCCCATCACCGAAAACGCTGGAACCTACACCGTCAATCTGGATGCAGGAGACCTCGATGGCCTGCAGTCCGCCACCTTCCGCATCGACCTCGCCTGGACTCCCGCGCCTCCATCCCCGTGGACTAATCTGGCCCTGGAGAAACCCGCTACCGGAAGCACGTTCTATAGTGACGGGGGCTTGAGTCTGAGTCCTGACCTGGCGGTGGATGGAGATCTCTCTGCCGCCAGTGGTGGTGGCTACAATCTTTTCCATTCTGCATCCGACGATGTTGACCCGTGGTTTCAGGTTGATCTAGGAAATACCTATCGGATCAAAGAAATTGTCATGCACAACCGTAGTGGTTTTGAAGCCCGGCTCCGTGACATTACGGTGGAAATACTCAATGCCTCGAATGTTGTGGTTGCAACCTATGCCGACCTCAATGATGGCAATGCCCTCTCCGGGCCAAGCACGCTAAAGGTAACCCTTCCAGACGATGAACTGGCTGTTGGGCAAAAGGTGCGCATTAGCCGCGCCTCCGACCCTGGCGGCGGCGATGACAACACCATTCTCTGCCTTAGCGAACTGGAAGTTTTCGGAGCATCTCCGGGCGGTCCCGCCACGGCTTTGATTGCAGGCCCCGTTGCCGGCGGTGGCGCGATGGAGCTTTCATGGGAAGGTGAAGCCGGGGCAACCTATGGCGTGCAAACCAACGCCGACCTCACCGATCCGGCGGGATGGGGTGCGCTTGCAACCGCCATTGCGGGTACCGGTGGCTTGATCACCGTTACCAACAACATGAATGGGGATCAACTGTTCTTTCGCATCATTACGGAATAGCACTCGATTGGCGATTAGCGGAACCAGAACCGCTGAGGCAATGTAGCAACAGTGTTAAGCGACAAGCGCAAAGGGGTATTTCTGGAAAATCGATCAAGCGGTTGGAGAACGAGTCAGGAGTTAGGGGGCTCAGAAATACATCCGGCACCTTCCGGCGAAGGTTGCTGTTTATAATTTTTAACAAAAAGACCTAAATAGGTTCTAAGGAGCATTAATGAAGGTGAAAATCATAGGAATGGCCGTTACGGCCATGAGTATCGTCGGGGTGGCTAATGCGGCCACCATTTCGTGGACTTCGCAGGTTGCCGAGACGGAGGGTAGTTACGGACAATACCTGTCCCCTGGGCTTTTTGATACCAATGGCGCGCCGGTATTGGCGGAAAACGTGGGCGGATGGGCCGAAACCTTTGATGGAATTAATTTCGTGGCAGGAACCACCACCTTTGGTGGAGGAACCACAAACAATTTCAATGAAAATGGGTTGCCGATGACCGGAACCTTCGGCACCACCGGCCCGGATACGGTAACACTGACCGGCCTGACCAACGGCGCGGAATACCGCATCCAAGTCCTCGTTTTTGATGGACGCAACTCCGTCGTCGAGCCCACCGCGAATGGGCGCACTATTGAGGTCGATGGCATTGACGGGGGGCAATATGCTTCCGGCGTACGCAATGTAACATGGGGTACTGGGAGACTTCTTACGGGAACCTTTACAGCGGATGCCACGACACAGTCCTTTACGCTCGAAGCATTCAACGGTGGAACGAGCTATGGCGGACAGCTCAACGCCCTTACGCTATTCGACCCCAATGGTATTCCCCCCCCCCCCCCCCCCCCCC
>DAOVNC010000137.1 GCA_030630445.1 Kiritimatiellales bacterium
CTCCTGCGGAGTGAAGCGGGGCTACACCGCAAGGATTTCTTTTGCGTATAGCACCGCTTCGCCCCGTCTTCCGAGGACGCTCGGATTTGCTACGTAAAGATAATCTCCGCACCGGCGGAGAGTTCGTAGAACTCGCCCACGGTGAGCACCTTTTCCATCTGGGGGCAGAAGTCCTCCAGATTCAGGTGGAACATGTCGACGGTGGCCTTGCAGGCATAGATTTTTCCGCCGGCGTCGTGGATCATTTCGATGAATTCGGGAATGGGCGGAATATCGAGCGCCTCCATTTCCTTCATCATCATCTTGGTCGCGAACGCGGACATTCCGGGAAGGGCTCCCATCCAAGTGGGCAGGGCCATGCCTTTGGCATCCGGCACCCGCATGGCGGGATTGCCGACCGTAGCGATTTTGATTTTGTCGTTGTAGTTCTTCAGGATGGCGTACAGCCCGAAGAAGGTGAAGAAGATCGAGGCCTCGATGCCTTCCATCCGGGCGCCATTGGCCATGATCAGGGCGGGATAGATTCCCTCCAGCGACCCCTTCGAACAGACGAGTGATACTTTTTTTATTTTTCCTTCTGACATGGCTTCCTCCTGGTTAGATGCAACTGGCTGGCTTCGGCAGTCCGGCAATCTTGGATGATTTCTTCAGCGGACCGCCCGGGAACAGATCGTAGAGATCCTTGGTGGGAATGCCGCCCGCATTCTTGACGCGGCGGATGGTAGGCATAACACCCTTTTCCTTATAGTCCTGCCGCAGAAAATTGAGGATCTTCCAGTGTCCATCAGACAGCTCGCCGATTTCCTCTTCCTGGGCCAGCACCGCCCCCATGGCTTCGGTCCATTGGTCGGGGTTCGTGAAGTATCCCTCTTCGTTCACATCTACGGTTGTTCCGGCAATTTCTCTTGTAGGCATAGCTCCTCCTTCTCCTTTTTAGGTAGTCTTTTTCCAACGGGGGTCATTTTCGTGGTAATGCCCGGCATCGGACGGGCTTTCATTAACAGGTTCCAGTAGATCCACCTGAACGCCATTTTGCCCCAATGGTTGATCCGCGTCTCCTTCAGCAACGAGAACGGTCCAAGACCGGGAAGCGGGAACGTTCCCTCCACCGGTTCGAGGTCATAGTTAAAGTCGATCAGGAACGCCTTGCCGTTTCCGGACTCGATGAAGCAGTTGGCGTGACCGTCGAAATCTTCCTTGAGCGGCTTGCCGTCAATGTAGAGCTGGATGTTTTCGGTCAGCACGTCCGCCTGGAAGTGCGCCACCGACCCGGCCTTGGAACTGGGCAGGTCGGTGGCGTCGCCGATCACAAAAATATTTTCATGCGCTTTCGACTGCAACGTATGCTTGTGCGTCGGGATAAAGTTCAGGTCGTCGCCCAGCCCCGAACGCTCAATAACCGAATCGCCCATATTGGTCGGGATGCTCACGAGCAGGTCGTATTCAATCTCGCGCTCGTCGAACGAAATGATTTTCTTGGCCACACCGTCAACGCGCTCAACGGCATAGTCGGGCTCAAAGTGAATATTCTTGTCGGTCAGCATGCCACCGAGCACCACCGCGCAGTTGTGCTTGGTGAAGGCTTCGGAGAGCGGAGAGATGTAGATTAGCTCCGTTTTATCGCGGATGCCGCGGTTGCGTAGATAGGCATCGGCCAGCAGCGTGAATTCGAGCGGAGCGACGGGGCACTTGATCGGCATTTCGCAGAGATGGACGACTAGCTTGCCGCCCTCGAAGGTTTTCAGCCGTTCGGCCAAGGCGACCGCGCCTTCGATCGTGTAGAAGTCGAAGGCATCCTTCATCCAGCCTTCGCCCGTTAGCCCTTCAATCTCGTCGGGAACGATTTTCGAGCCGGTTGCGATGATCAGGATATCGTAGTCCAGTTGCTGCCCGCCTTCGAGATACACGACCTTTTCTTCCGCCTTGACAACATCGATCCCCTGCTGGACATACTCGACCTTCTTTGGGATAAAGTCGGCCTTGGGCTTGCAGACATCCTCTTTGGAGTAGGTGCCAAACGGGATAAAAAGAAAGCCCGGCTGGTAGTAGTGCGTCTTGTGCTGGTCCACCACGGTGATTTTCCACTGGCTGAGATCCAGTTTCTTCACCAGATGGTTGGCCATCATCGTTCCTGCCGACCCTGCTCCGAGTATCAATATCCGCTTCATACCCCCTCGCCTCCGCTATAATATTAGCTATTTAGAATATTCAGATACTTAACGGCATACCGATTCATCGTCAAGCAAATGCCGACCAATTTACTCGGCATTGCCGACTTTAGATGGAATCTAATCAGTAATACAACTACACCATTAGCCTGTTAACTTGGTCGTGCGCAGCAGGGATTCCAATTCATGCATCCGGCGACAGAATGTCTAAGCGTTGCATCATCATGTACTTATACTGTTAGTAATTATTTAACATCCCACCGGGCCAAATTTTATATTCCTGTAAAACAGCCCTGCCCCCCGGCATGAAGAAAAAGGTGAGTGATCTGGTCATATTCATTAGTTTATTATAATATTCTGCTTTTTTACTTTACTCCCCCTGGAGCGGCTCGTACTTTAGCAACCATGAAACCATGCAACTTCGAGCTTTTTGAACTACAGGCGGAACTCTGCCAGATGATGGCCAACCCCAAGCGGATCGCCATTGTCGAGATTCTCGGCCGGGGCGAACGCAGTGTCGGCGAACTGGCCGAAGCCCTGTCCACCTCCATCAGCACGGTGAGCCAGCACCTGCGCACCATGAAGGACAAGGGTGTGGTGGTGAACCGCAAGGAAGCCCAAACCGTCTACTACCACCTCAAGAACCCCAAGCTGATCGAAGGCTGCCATATCATGCGCGAAGTCCTGCTCGAAGAGATGGAGTTGCAGGGGCGCATCGCCCGGAACTACGACGAAATTACCGTTTAACCAACCCTAACTGCTGGAGAAAACAGATGAGTGATGAAAACCAAAATATGGAAGAGATGATCAAACAGCTGACCGCCCGCGTGGAGGCGCTGGAAGAAAACGCCCCGAACGACAAGCTAACCATTGGCATGATTAGCGGGAACCTCGACTACACCATCGCCGCACTCATCGTTGCCCTGGGTGCAACGGCCTACGACATGGAAGTGGATCTGTTCTTCACCTTCTGGTCGATCGCCGCCCTGCGCGACCCGAAGAAGCATCCGAAGAAGGATTCCCTCGGTAAAATGTTTGGCGCGATGCTGCCGTCGAGTTCGAAGAAGCTCCCGCTTTCCAAGATGCAGATGCTCGGCATGGGTCCGCCGATGATCCGCGCGGTGATGAAGATGCACAAAGCCAAGTCTCTCGAAGAACTGATCAAGGACGCCGCCGAATTCGGTATCCGCATCCACATCTGCGAGATGTCGATGGATGTGATGGGCTTCAAGAAAGAGGAGATGATCGACTACCCGCACATGGACTTTGTCGGCGTCGGCACCTTCGTCGACATGTTCCAGGACTCCAAGCAGTGCTGGTTTATGTAGGAGACGTAACGAGTAACTCGTAATGCGTAATCATTGGAATCACGAGTTACGCATGACGCATGACGCATTACGAATTACGAATTAACATAACAAGGAGAAACAAATGAGTGAAGAACTGAAAGCATTGGAAGTTGCAACAGAAGTAGACGCACGCGGAACGGCTTGCCCGGGACCGTTGCTGGATGCCAAGCGCGCGATCGCGGAATGCCCGGAAGGTGGCGTAATGTCCGTTCTCTCTTCCGACGAAGGCACGATCATCGACATCACCCGCTGGTGCAAGAAGATGAAGCACGAGTACCTCGGCGACTTCGAAGACGACGGTTTCTGGCGCGTGTTCCTGCGCAAATCGGCGTAGCCGGTTTTAGTTGTTGGTTGCCGGTTGCTGGTTGTCAGTAGCCGGCAGCCGCCCCAAGCACTAAGAACCAAGCACTAAACAACGAACAACCAAGGCAACGCCATGAAAAGCAAAGAACCCCAACCCAAGATTCTGGTCTTCTCGACCAACAGCATCTCCGATCCCGGCATCGACTTGGCCGGAAGCGCGCACATGCACTATTCCACCGCCGTCCAGGTGGTTCCTTTGCCCTGTTCCAGCGGCGTCAAGCCCTCGTGGATCGTCCATGCCATCAAGCAGGGATTCGATGGCGTCTTCGTGGCGGGTTGCGGCGGCGACTGCGCCTTTCTTGCCGACTGCACTCCCCGCACCAGCGCGGTCATCAAAAAAGCGCAGGATCTCATGAAGGAAAACGACATCAGCCCCAAGCGACTGAAAATGTCGGGCCTTTGCTCCGTCTGCGCCGACAACTTCGTGGCGCACATGGCCGCGTTCCAAAAAGACCTCAGAAAATTGGAAGAAAAATGAGCGATAAAAAAGACATGGACTACGATGTAATGGTGGTCGGTGCCGGTACGGCCGGCATGGAGGCCTCCCTCTCTCTGGGCGACATGGGCTACAAGGTCCTGCTCGTCGAAAAAGATCCCAGCATTGGCGGGCGCACCATTCTGCTCTCCAAGGTCTTCCCGACCCTCGACTGCGCCAGTTGCATCTCGACCCCGAAGATGGCGTCGAGCGCGCACCATCCCAACATTACCCTGATGACCTACAGCGAAGTGGATGGGGTCATCAAGAATACGGACGGCTCGTTCCACGTCGACATGCACCACAAGCCGACCTATGTGGACCAGACCACCTGCACCGGCTGCGGACAGTGCGAAACCGCCTGCACCGTGCCGATGCCCGACGAATACAACTACAACATGATCGCGCGCCGCGCCGCGCATATCCCCTTCCCGCAAGCCGTGCCGAAGAAGGCCGTCATCAGCCGCGACGGCCAGTCGCCCTGCATGCACACCTGTCCCGCCGGCGTAAAGCCGAGTGGATATATTTCGCTGGTGCGCGCCGGAAAGCATGAAGAAGCCTTCAACCTCCACCTAGCCGACGCCCCGCTCGTCGGCAGCCTCTCCCGAGCCTGCTATGCGCCGTGCGAAGGCGAATGCACCCGCGACGAAATGGAAGGCTCCGTCAACATCCGCGCCATTAAGCGCTTCATGGTCGACTGGTACTACGACCGCCACCCCGAACCGGACTACGGCCCGGTCGAATCCCAGCTCGACACAAAAGTCGCCATCATCGGCTCCGGCCCCGGTGGACTGACGGCTGCGTTCAAGCTCGCCAAGCAAGGTCATCAGGTCACCGTCTTCGAAGCCGAGCCGCACGCCGGCGGAATGCTGCGCCACGGAATGCCAGCCTACCGCCTGCCGAACGCGCTGCTCGACCGCGACATCAAGAACATCACCGCCCTCGACGTGGAGATCAAGACCAGCACCAAGGTCGAAAGCATCGCCGCACTCAAGGAGCAAGGCTTCGATGCCGTGTTCGTCGGTGTCGGCAACCAGAACCCGCGCATTATTCCAATCACGGGAAATGATCTCGCGGACGTAACCGACTGCATGGAGTTCCTGAAGGAAACCAACATCGGTGACGAGCTACCCGACATCGAAGGCAAGGATTTCGTCGTGCTCGGCGGCGGCAACGTCGCCCTCGACGTCGCCCGCGCGGCCGTCCGCATGGGAACCAAAAGCGTCTCGATCGTCTGCCTCGAAGAGAAAGACAAAATGCCCGCGCTAGACTTTGAAGTCCGCGAGGCGGAAGAGGAAGGCGTCAAGCTCTACACCGGTGTCTCCACCAAACGCATCTTCCACGACGACGGCAAGAGCATCCTCGAAGTGCTCAAGGTCGACACCATCGACTTTACGCCGGAAGGCCGCATGACCGGCTTCACCACCGCTGAAGGTTCGGAGCAGCAGATTCCGGCCGACGTGGTTGTGATGGCAATCGGCCTCTCGCCGAGCACGATCCCCTTCGAGAGCGAACTGGACCTGAATCCCAACAAAACCATCCAAGTCAACGAGCAAACCCTCCAGACGGCGGATCCGAAGGTCTTTGCCGGCGGCGACGCCGTGCTCGGCCCGTCGATTATCACCGAGGCCATGGGGCAAGGCAGCAAGGCGGCGTTCTACATCGACCGCATGCTCAAGGGCGAGTCGCTCGATGTGCCGTACCGATCAGATCTGGAAATGGCGGACAAGGAAGAGATTATCGGATGCTCGGGAAGCTGCTCCACCATTCCGCCGACCGCGCTGCGTGAGCACGAGCCACACAAGCGCATCCAGAGTTTCGAGCCCTACGAAGAAACCATGACCGAAAGCGAAGCGCGCGATTCCGCCAACCGATGCCTCGGCTGCGGCGACTGCTCGCAATGCCAAGAGTGCGTGAACGTCTGCCCCGGCGACTGCATCAACTTCGATATGAAGCCCGAGCAGATTGAATTGACCGTTGGCTCGGTGATCATCTCCACCGGCTACGAGATCCTCGACCCGGCCGGCAAGGAACTGATGGGCTATGGAAAATACCCGAACGTCATCTCCGGCCCGCAGATGGATCGCCTGCTGGCACCGACCCGCCCATACAACGGCGTGTTGCGCCCGTCGGACGGCAAGGAGCCGGAAAACATTGCCATCGTGCTTTGCAACGGATCGCGCGACCACACGGTCTGCAATCCGCTCTGCTGCCGCATCGGCTGCATGTATTCGGCCAAGCACGCGCAGCTCGTGATGGGTGCGCTCCCGCTGGCGGACGTGACCATCTACTACATCGACATCCGCGCCTTCGGCAAGGGCTACGACGAGTTCTTCGAGCAATCGAAGGGCATGGGTGTACAATACACCAAGGGCAAGGTCGCCCGCGTCGAGGGTCTCGAAAACGGCGACATGAAAGTGCACTACGAGGATATGGAAGGCGAAGGCGGCTTGCAGACCGCCGAGCACGACCTGGTTGTGCTGACCGTCGGGTTTGTCCCCAACCTTGAATCGCTCAAGATCTACAAGGGCGGCGAGATCGACGCCGACGAATTCGCCTATATCAAGGAACCGGACGCGACCGCCCAGCCGGGCCGCACCAACATCGACGGCCTGTTCGCCGCCGGCACGGTGATCGGCGCGCGCGACATTCCGGACACCGTGCTGCACGCCTGCGCCTCTTCGGCCCAGGCCGCGGGATACATCGAACAACTGAGGAAAGCATGATGCGGATTCGCTGCGGATTTTTGATTTTAGATTGCCGATTGCCGATTTTTGGGTCTGCGACGCCCCCATATAGAGAAAGGGCCAACGCCGCCTGAGTTCCGAAAATCGGAAATCAAAAATCGGCAATACGTCGCCAATCTTTTGAGATTGCATGACATGGAACGTAAAATGAGCGGAAGTTTGAGGGAAGGAAACTAATGGATACGGGAAAAAGAAGAATCGGTGTTTTCATCTGCCACTGCGGCGGAAATATTTCGGACTATGTCGAAGTGAAAACGGTCGCCGAGGCGGTTGCCAACGAGCCGGGCGTGGTGGTTTCCAAAAACCACATGTTCACCTGCTCCGACTCCGCCCAGCAGGAGATCATCGACGACGTCAAAGAGCTTAACCTCGATGGACTGGTGATTGCCTCCTGCTCGCCGAAGCTCCACATGTTCACCTTCCGCGACATGGCGGAACGGGGCGGAATCAACAAATACCAGTATGTGCACGTCAACCTGCGCGAGCAATGCTCGTGGGCGCACACCAACGATAAAATCGGCGCCACCGAAAAGGGCATTGCCCTCGTGCGCGCCGGGATCGCCAAGGCAGCGCTCTCCGTTCCGCTCACCGCACTGCGCGTGGATACCATTCCGAAGGTCCTCGTCATCGGCGCGGGCGTCAGCGGTCTGCGCGGCGCACTCGCCCTCTCCGACATGGGCCTCTCCGTTTTCATCGTTGAAAAGCAGAAGGAAGTTGGCGGCGCCGTCAAGAACTGGGGTCGCATGGCGCCGGACGACCAGCACGGAATCGACATCGTCAAGAACCTGATCGCCGAGGTGAAGAAGCGCGACAACATCATGCTCTACACCGATGCCGAGATGATCGAAAAGAGCGGCTACATCGGCGACTTTGCGGTAACCCTCCGCGTCGGCGAACACGACATGGTCAAACTACAGGTCGGTGCCATGCTCGTTGCAACGGGCTTCGATTCCTACGAGCCGGCAGAAGGCGAATTTGGCTACGGGCTCGACGGCGTTGTGACGCTGCCGCAGTTCCGCGACTTCGCCGACCACCAGAAAGGCCCGCTCGTCTACAACGGCAAGCCGGTCAAGAACGTGGTGTTTGTCTACTGCGTCGGCAGCCGCCAGAAAAAAAGCGAAAGCTGCCCCGAACCGAACGAATATTGCTCGCGCTACTGCTGCAACGCCGGGACCCACATGGCGCTCTGCCTGGAGGACCGCGCCGGCGAAGGCGAAGAACGCTGCCTGAACCAATACCACCTCTACCGCGATATCCGCACCTATGGCCATAATGAAATGATCTACCAAGAGGCCCGCACCCGCGGCGCGGTCTTCATGCGCTACCCGGACAAGGAAGCGCCCGTGGTTGAAAAAACCGCCGGTGGACTGGTCGTTAAAACGAAGGACCAACTGCTCGGCGGCGAAGAGGTGGAGATTCCCGCCGACCTCGTCGTGCTCGTCACCGGCATGGTGCCGAA
>DAOVNC010000156.1 GCA_030630445.1 Kiritimatiellales bacterium
CCCCACCCGGTGCCGGACGGTCGGCTCCGTGTATGGGGCTTGGCGTGCGGCACCAGGTAAGCGTTGTTCGTTCGGATGAGCTTCGTTTTCCAAGGTTTGGAAAATTATTTTTTCTTCGAGCCGTACTCGTGACCCCTTTTCGATCCATGATCGCGGAGCGTACGGAAAGGTTTATCACCCGCCGCGGCGGGCGGTTTTGGAGAAGGTCTCGGGCGGGATGCCGTAGACGCGCTTGAAGACGCGGGAAAAGTGGTAGGGGTCGGGATAGCCAACCGCTTCGCCAACTTGCTTGATGAGCAGGTCGCGGTTGACGAGCAGGTCGGCGGCGCGGCCCATCTTTAGGCGGGTGAGAAGCTGGAGCGGGGTCTCTTCCGCAAAGCGCTTGAACAGCCGCGCGAGGTAGGCCCGATCCACGAAACATTCCGATGCCACCCCGCCAATATTTTCTGTTTTTAGGTAGTGCCGTTCAATGTGCTGGCGACAGCGCAGGTAGGTTTGCCAAGCGGGCGAAAAGGCGGCTTCGGGTTCCATGGCGGAATCGTCGGCGCAGAGAATGAGCTGGCGAAGCAGCAGGGCGCACAACGCGTCGCGGTTTCGGCTTTCGGTATTCCCGGTGGTGATCAGGTTTTCAAAAATGCTGCGGATGCGGAACGGGCGCGAAACAAAAAAAAGATCTCCCTTCTGAAACTCGGTGCGCTTGAGCAGAGCCACCAGTGCATGGCCGGTAAAGTCGACAAAGTGTTTTAGCATGGGCTGTTCGGGGTCGGTTTCGATGATGTGCGGGGTGCGGGGACCGTAGCAATAGATAGCGCCGGGGCGCAGCGGATAGATTTTGCCGTGCAGGGTCAACGCGCCGCGCCCGGACGAGACAAACTCGATGCAATGAAACCGGAATCCGTTCCGCTCAATACGATATTCCGGAGCGCATTGCTCGCGGCCGCCGCAAACAACAGTCTCTTCGGCATCTCTGCCAGGAGTCAAATTAAGATAGTAGTATTCGCCCGAAGAAACCTGCTTGGATATGAAAGATGCTCTATTTTCGGTCATATATTCTATTCCTTCCAAGGTTGGAACCAGAGAATGTCCTTTGGGTTGGATTATGTAAAATCAAAAATATCCATCAAGCAGTCAAGTCGATGCATGGTCGGATCGAATGCGAAGCGCTAGTTTGTGCAGGAAATTTGATTTTTAAGATCCTAGGAGAGAGCGTCATGACCAACGAGATAAAGAGTGCCTTTGCGATGGCGGAGGATGGAATCGATCCAAATATTGTGCCGAAAAAACCACTTAATAACGGCGAGAAAATGCCGGTGCTTGGCCTAGGAACTTTTGGCTCCGACTCGGTCTCGGCGGCGGAGGTGTCGGATGCGGTGATCGGGGCGGCCGGGTTTGGCCAGCGGTTGTTTGACTGCGCATCGGTCTACGGTAACGAGCGGGAAGTGGGCGAAGCGCTGAAGATCGTCATGGATGGCGGCGTGCCGCGCGAGGAGCTCTTTGTGGTTTCCAAGGTTTGGAACGACATGCACAGCGACGGCGATGTGATTAAATCCTGCAAGCAGTCGCTCGCCGATCTCGGGCTCGACTATCTCGACCTCTACCTGATCCATTGGCCGTTCCCGAATGCCCACCCGCCGGGCTGCACGGTGGAGTCGCTTGCGCCCGATGCAAAGCCCTATATTCACGAAGCCTACATGAAGAGCTGGGCGCAGATGGAGCAGCTGGTGGAAGCGGGGCTGGTGAAAAGCATCGGCACCTCGAACATGACCATTCCGAAACTCGAACGCATGCTGCCCGACTGCAAGATCAAGCCCGCCGTCAACGAACTGGAATGCCATCCGCACTTCCAGCAAGCGGAACTGTTCGACTATCTGGTGGCCCGCGACATCCAGCCGATCGGCTTCTGTCCGCTGGGCTCGCCGGGGCGTCCGGAGCGTGACTGCACACCGGAGGATACCGTCGATATGGAAGACCCCGTGATCGTTAAAATCGCAGCGGCCCATGGGGTTCATCCTGCAACGGTCTGCCTCAAGTGGGCGGTTCAGCGCGGACTCGTCACGATTCCATTTTCATCCAACCCCCGGAACTACACGGCCAACCTGTTGAGCACCGTAACCGAGCCGCTGTCGGACGCGGAGATGGCCGAAATTGCAACCATCGACCAAGGCTGCCGCTTGGTTAAAGGGCAGGTTTTCCGGTGGCGAGATGATCAGTCATGGGAGGTTCTCTGGGATCTCGACGGAACCATTTCAACATAGAACCACGGAACACACCGAATACACGGAAATGGGCAGAATGATTTCTCTTACTGAACGACTGAAAACAATCATTCTGCCTCTAAATTATTTTGCCTAACTAAAGGAGAAGACCAATGACTACGATTCCAAAAATAATGACGGGCGCCTATTTGCCGGGCAACGGCACGGTTGAATTCAAGGAGTACGAAATTCCGGAGCTGGGCCACGGCGAAGTATTGATCAAGACCAAATCGTCCACCATCTGTGGTTCGGATATCCGCTGCATCTACCACGAGCATCTGGGCAAGGGGCCGGAGGGATATCAAACCGGCATGGTGGCCGGGCACGAGCCTTGCGGGCAGATTGTTGCGACCGGCCCCGGCATGCGGCGTTTTAAAACGGGCGACCGCGTGGTGCTCTACCATATTTCCGGGTGCGGAATGTGCAATGATTGCCGTCGGGGGTATATGATTTCCTGCACGAGCGAGGAGTTTCGCAAGGCCTACGGATGGCAGCGCAACGGCGGCATGGCCCCCTATATGGTGGCTGAAGAAAAGGACTGTGTGCTCCTTCCGGACGAGCTTTCCTATTCCGACGGCGCGCAGGTGGCCTGCGGCTTTGGCACCGTCTACGAGGGACTCGAAAAAATCGGGATTAGCGGAAACGATGCGGTGCTCATCACCGGCCTCGGCCCCGTCGGCCTCGCGGCGGCAATGCTCTGCAAGGCGATGGGCGCGTCGAAGGTGATCGGCATCGAGGCGATCGACGAACGTATCGAAATTTCAAAGAATCTGGAGCTGCGCAAGGGTAGCGGCATCAAGCTGTTCGATGCCGTCCTCAAGGCCGGGCCGGACAACGTGGCGGAGGTTCGGGCGCTGACCGGCGGCATGGGTTGCGAAAAAGTGGTCGAGTGCTCGGCCAATGCCAATGCCCGTTTGACCGCCGTGCAGGCGGCCCGCAAGTGGGGTAAGATTGTCCTCATCGGCGAAGGCGGGCTGATGAGCCCCGACTTTGCCCCGAGCCCCGACATGATCCACGACCAGAAAACCCTGTTCGGCTCATGGGTCACCAACCTTTGGCGGATGGAGGAACTCGTCGAGCGGATCGTCCGCTGGAACATCCATCCTGCCGACCTCGTCACCCACCGCTTCCCGTTGGAGCAGGCCCCGGAAGCCTATGCCCTGATGGCCAGCGGAAAGTGCGGCAAGGTCGCTGTTTGTTTTGACGAGGAGCTAACTGTTTAATGGAGAAAAACATGAAAAAAACAATCGCAACCCTCCTGCTCGGCCTATCGGTGGCCAGCTTGGTAAATGCTCAGAATCATAAGGATGTGAAGCGTCCAGAAGAATGGGAGAAGCTCGTTTTTGGCGGACGCTTTATGGATCGCTTTGAACCCTTGCCGGAGCTCGGACCGCGCACCTCGGACACGTGGGGCGAAGATGCGGTTAAACCGCGCGACATCACACTGGGGATCGAGGATCCCGCTTGGTCGTATTGGGGAGGAAACATTGTGGTGGGCGACGATGGGAAATATCATAAGTTTGTCTGCCGCTGGCCGGAAAACCACCCCAAAGGGCACATGGCATGGTTTGGGTCAGAGGTGGTGCATGCCGTTTCTGACAGCCGCTTCGGCCCGTTCAATGTTCAAAAGGTGATCGGCAAGGGACACAACCCGGAGGTTTACCGTCTCGCGGACGGCCGCTATGTCTGTTACGTCATCGGTGCCTACTACCTTGGTGAAACCATCGAGGGTCCGTGGGAGCGCAAGAAATTTACATTTAACCCGTGCGACCGCCGCATCGTCGAGGGTCTTTCAAACATAAGCTTTGTCCGCCGTGCGGATGGTTCATATATCATGGTGGATCGCGGCGGCGGCATCTGGGTGAGCCGCAATGGTCTCGGCCCGTGGGAACAGGTGACGCAAGGCAGCAACTACCCCCCGGTTCGCGGATCCTACGAAGATCCGGTCATGTGGAAAACAACGGTCCAGTACCACATGATCGTCAACGATTGGCATGGCCGCATTGCCTATCACTTGCGCTCCAAGGATGGTGTAAACTGGAAGGTGGACAGTGGAGAGGCCTACATGCCCGGCATCGCTGTCTATGCGGATGGACAGAAAGAAGATTGGTACAAGTACGAACGCCTCCGAATGTTTCAAGATGAACACGGCCGCGCCATTCAGGCGAACTTTGCGGTGATCGACTATGCCAAGCGCAAGGACCTTCCGAATGATATCCACAGTTCCAAAAACCTGCCGATTCCGCTGACCGTCGGGCGCTTGCTGACGCTGCTCAATCCAACGCTTCCAACGGCTAAAACAAAAGAGATTCGCCTACGCATCACCGCCGAAGAAGGATTCGATCCCCACACGGACATCGATTTTGAAGCACTCCGCTTTGGCTCGCCCGAAGAGGTCGACTTTGGCGGTGGCTGTGAGTTGTTGCATGCAAAGAAAGAAGGGAAGGATATCTTTGCCTACTTTTCGGCGGCAGGCCATGGGTTTTCCGATCACAACTTTGCCGGCAAGTTGCTGGGAAGGACATCCAAGGGCGGGTTGCTCTTTGGCTACAGCCGCCTGCCATGGATCGCCTATGAGGAGCCCATCCTCTCTGCCCGCAACCCCGTCCTTGAGGAAAAACAGGTCGCGGTTGAAATCACCAACTATGGCGAAAGCGCATCGAAGCCCTCGCAGGTGTCGATCGCCATCGCTTCCATGGAGGGGGAAACACTTGGAACAATCGAAGGCACCTGCCCGGCCCTCGATCCGCAGGCCACGGCAACCCTCAAGCTGAAGGCTCCGCCCTTCATGAAAACAGGTGCGGACTACCACTACACCGCCAAGACCGGCGGCGACACCATGAATGCCCTGACCTATAAAACCGAACGCCCCAAACAGAATAAATAGGCCGAAGCTACAAAAAGCTGCCCTTCATTCCGTCGGGTTCAATACTGGAACCATCGATGACTGCACCGAGCCGTTTAACGCGCCAAAGGCGACGTGGCAGGGGTGCGGGTGGCTGATTTATTTATATCGTATATCATATATTTTGGCCTAAATACGGGTGTATTTAGGCTATTTTATATCATATACGGATATATTTGGATTTGTTTTCTGGGCATAAATCCGCGTAAAACAGGCTGGTGAATCGTCCTGAATAGGGGCGATGGTGTCCGATCCAAGGTCTTTGCCTCGTTGAAGTGAGTATGGCTTCCATGAAGGCTAAGAGGGGATGGGATATGGAATTTTTTCAAAAGCGCTGGAAGAAACCGTCTGGTTTCAAAGATTCCGGGTATGGCACACGGGCGGTTTTTCCAATTCGATGGATGGATAACCGGTTGAAAATCGTCGCCGCCATCGGAATCATTGCCGGGGTCTCTTGCTTGGATGCGTTGGCGAGACCCAACGTAATCCAGTTTGTGATCGATGACCTAGGCTATGCCGATCTGGGTTTTCTGGCCCAGGCACCGGCGGACGTGAAGCGGTTGACGACCCCCAACATTGACCGGCTGCGGGCGATGGGAACCTATTTTAGCGCCGCGTACGCCACTTCCCCGATTTGCAGCCCCTCGCGAACGGGGTTGATCACGGGTCGCTACCAGCAGCGCTGGGGAAACTATTGGTACGGGCAGGGCGGCTTGCCGCTCGCGGAAAAAACGCTGCCGCAGGCGCTGAAAGAACTCGGCTACACCACGAAGAAGATTGGCAAGTGCCACCACAACGGCGGCCCGGGGCAGTTTCCGACCAAGCACGGGTTCGACGAATTCATCGGTTTTGTCCACCACACTTGGGACTACATGCGCCTGAGCGAAATGGATGCCGAGGCCTATGGCAAGGGTTCCGCAAAGTCCGCCTGCATCGGTCCGTTGGTCCGGGCGGTGGCGTCGTCGGACGAGGTCGAAAAGGTGTCGTATGAAAACGGCTTCACCACCGAAATCTTTACCGACGAAGCCATCGAATACATCAGCCGCAACCATCGGGGGAAGCCCTACTACCTGCAGATCGACTACAACGCCATGCACCATCCCACCTATGTTGTGCCGCCGAAGTATGCCAAGCGCATCGGGCTGATCACGCCGGAGTGGGATCGCAATGCGAAGGACCGCCCGTTTCCGTACTGGGATCCCAAGAAGGAGGGGTGGGGCAAGTGGCACAAGAAGTGGGGACACCTGGAGGAGGTGGATCCAGACGGACGCAGGCGGTATTTGGCGCACCTGCTGGCGCTTGACGAATGCATTGGCAAGGTGCTTGATTCGGTGGAGAAAAAAGGCGAGCTGGGCAACACCATCGTTGTCTTTATTTCCGACAACGGCGGCACCATCAACACCTATGCGGACAACGGCGAGCTGCGTGGATACAAATATATGTTCGGCGAGGGCGGCATCCGCGTTCCGATGATCATTGCCTGGCCGGGCAGGCTGCCCGCCAACCAAACCTGCACCCCCATGGTTTCGGCCATGGATGTGATGCCGACCCTCCTCGATTTGTGCGGCGGGGAAAAACCGGGCAACCTCGACGGTAAAACGCTGTTGCCCCTGCTCACCGGCAAGTCCACCCAAAGCACCCACGACCACATGTGCTGGTCCAACGGGCGCAAAACAAAAGTGGTTCGGCAGGGCGACTGGAAACTCATTATCGACGGCGGCTGGGATCACGCCAACTACACTCTTGAAGACGGCACGGCCATCCGTGCCGACAACTACGAATATCCCTCCGGCACCTGCCTCTTCAACCTGAAGGACGACCTTGGCGAAACCACCAACCTCGCCGACTCCATGCCCGAACGGGTAGAAGCCATGACCGCCCTCTACGACGACTGGTTCCGCCAGATGAAAAGCGAACAAAAGAGCAGGAAGGGCAAATGAAAACAAAATCCACCTTGTTTCTAATCGGCATGCTCTCCATCGCCACGGCTTGTGTGGCAAGTAAAGAACCACACGCCTTGGCGGATGAATGGGAGCTGGTGGGCGAAGTCGTCAATGAGCCCGGCTACCATGTGTGGGGTTGCAGCCCGATGCAGACGGACGACGGCAAGGTGCATCTCTTTGCCGCGCGTTGGCCGATTAAGGCTCGCTTCGTTCCGGGATGGCATACGCACTGCGAAATCGCGCGCTATGTGGGGGATCGCCCCGAAGGCCCCTTCAAGTTTGCCGAAGTGGTGGTGACGGGTCGCGGCGAAGGCTGGGACACGCAAGCTCCGCACAACCCGAATATCCAGCGCGTGGGCAACCGTTTTGTGTTGACCTACATTGCCAACCGGGGCAAGCCATTCCCTTCCAGCCAAACCATCGGCATGCTGGTGGCGGATTCGATTGAAGGCCCGTGGACGCCGGCCAACGGCGATCCGTCCAAGCCCATGCTCGCCCCGCCCGAAGATCCTTCCGTCTGGTGCCACAACTCCAGAGTCGGGGTCAACAACCCGGCATTGCTGCCTATGCCCGACGGCAGTTTCCATCTGTATTTCAAGGCAACTCCAAAAAAAGGCGGAACCAAGATGGGGCTGGCCATTGCCGAGAAACTGGAAGGGCCCTTTGTGATCCAGCCCGAACCCGTCACCGCCAATGATCGCCATATCGAAGATGGCTATGCCTTTCACTGGCGCGGTCACGTCTGCTTCATGACCACCGACAATTCCGGCATGATAGAAACCGGCGGAGGCTTGCTGTGGGTTTCCAAGGATGGGAAAACGTTCGATAAGCCCCTTCCCGGATTCCACCATTTCAGCAA
>DAOVNC010000219.1 GCA_030630445.1 Kiritimatiellales bacterium
GAAATAAGATGAAGAAAAGAACAATAGTGGCCATTATCGCTCTGGCGCTGGCAGGAACGGTTCAAGCGGATTCCATCAGCGTGAGTAAGACTCAGTGGACTGGTGCAGTCAATCTGGTCGGTGATGGCTATGGAGTTGAACCAGCTAATAATTGGTATAACACGACAAGCGGTACGCTGTTGAATCTGACCAGTAGTGCTGGTGTAGTTACTACGATGGATTTTGTGTTGACGAATCCAGGCGGCGTAAGTACCGCTACCGGCGGCGGCGTTTACGACAACACCCCGATGCGGTCAGGCAATCTGGTGTATGCAGTCGACTCGACGTTGACCTTGAGCGGTCTCAGCACCTCGTTTGATGGTTCCTATGACATCATCGTTTATGGTACGGGATTCAACGCGGCTACAGGCGGGAATCAGGGTTCCTTCAGTGACGGAACGACCACCTATTATATGCAGCGGCCCGTTACTCCTAATGCCACTTTGACTCAGTCGACTGACATCAACAGCAGCGACGGCGTAGATGAGGGTCAATACGTTCGCTTCAATGGTCTTACGGGTGATACCCAAACCTTCACGGTTTCAACGGTGAACGGCAATACCGGTATCGGCGGTTTCCAGGTCGTTGGAACTGTGATCCCGGAACCAGCCACGTTGGGCTTGTTGGCGAGTATTGGTGGTGGCCTGATATGGGTTCGCCGCAAATTCACTATCTAAGCATATCATTTCAGATCATATGGGGCCGTCGCTTGGCGATGGCCCCAGTGTTTAAAGGCCCCATTGCTCTCTGGCAGGGGCTTTTATCAGAAATGTCCTGCTTGCGGATCAGCATCCCGAAGTTGCGGAAAACATACGGAAGAAGTATAAGCGTGGGAGGGTCGCGGTTCCCGATTCGATTTTAGGCTCCAACTGGAAGTTCAAGAAATGAAGAAACGTAAACATGAACACATCGGAAGAATTCTAGGCTCAGCCTTCTTGGCGTTCTGCGCCTTTGAGGCAAGTGCAATAATCAACCAGCCCGTCTACCTCTCCGCATCTGGAAATAACTCCAATGATGGCTTGAGCGCGGCCAAGGCCTGGAAGACGGTTCTGGCGCTGGATGGGAAAACCTTCGGCCCTGGTACGCAAATCCTCTTCAACCGCGGCGATACCTTCCCAAATGCCTGCACGCTGACCGGTAGTGGTTCGGAGGCGGAACCCATTATTATCGGAGCCTATGGAACCGGCGAGAAGCCGCTGTTGACGGGATGGTGGGACAAGGCGCAGATTTTCCTGCTCGACTCCGGCAACGAGTACATTGAGTTCCGTGATCTTCAGTTGAGCAACTTCAATACCAGCAATACATCCATCAAAGAACGGTATGCAATCAAGATCGTTCCACCTGCGGGTGCCGGGGATATTCGACATCTTTACTTTCAGGATTTGGACTTCTTCGATATCCAGGGATCAGGCCGGAGCGTGCACGAGGATGACCACCGTTCCGTTGGCATTATCGCAGCTACCGTCGACAACGACACGTCCCCGACCCGGTTTAACGATGTGCTGATCGAGGGGTGCACCTTCACCGATATTGACGGGCTTGGTGTTCAACTCCGGGATTATTCGCAGGATATTGCTGATTTTAAGATAAATGGAACCGCCTATTACCCAACGATTGGTTTTGTCTTCCAAGACAACTATGGAACCAACCTGTACCGCAACTTGTTGATGACGCGTGGAACGAAAGATGCGCTGGTGCAATACAACACCATGGACACCACCGTGGAGGGCAGCGCATTCTGGCCATTCGCCTGCGACGGAACCCTGGTCCAGTTCAACCTGTTCATGAATTTGCAGGCACCCGATGCCGATGCCTATGTCTGCCACTTCGACTACAACTGCGTCGATTTGCTCATGCAGTACAATAT
This sequence comes from Kiritimatiellales bacterium, assembly GCA_030630445.1. Classification (GTDB taxonomy): domain Bacteria; phylum Verrucomicrobiota; class Kiritimatiellia; order Kiritimatiellales; family Pontiellaceae; genus Pontiella. The sequence goes on from DAOVNC010000219.1 coordinate 1,907, forward strand.
CGGCATCCATGTCGAGGGCGGTCTGATCGAGTACATCGTGAACTCCCAGTGGTCGGGCTTTCAGGAGAACGGGATTGCGCGCTACAACATCGGTATCGACGTGGGCTATCGCGAGGATTCGAGCAATCCGGGCTCTTCCAAGCCGAACAGTGCAGGAATTTTTCTGACGGGTCGCGTGACAGGAGGCCAGTTCTACAACAACACCGTCATCCAGCTGAGTCAGCCCCTGTATCAAGCGATCTCGTTCAACAACTGGGGTGGGGCGTGGCCAGACAATAATGAAATCTACAACAACATCTTCTATGCTGCGGATACCGCCTCCACCTACAATGAACCCATTCGGGGACTCGAACTCGGCAATGTGGTTAGCCACAATCTCTACTATGGCAATATCGTTCCTCCCGAAGTATGGGACGGCACACCGGTCGATCAGAACCCCTTCACTGGCAATCCCATGTTCGCCAATCCGGCTGGGTTGACAGCCGAGGACTTCAAGGTGCTGTTCGGTTCTGCCGCCATCTCCAACGGCCTCCTGATAGCCGGTAACGGGGGGAGCGACTATTTCGGAAATGCCGTCTCCTCCAGCACGCTACCCACCCTCGGATTCCACGAATACCTATCTGATCCGGTCATCGATTCCGACGGCGACAAAATGCCCGACCTGTGGGAATCCGGTTATGGCCTTAATCCTGGCAGTGCAGCCGACGCCACCGAAGACCCAGACACGGATCTACTTAAAAACCTAGGTGAGTTCGCGCTAGGCGGCAACCCGACCAACGGCAACGACATTGGATATCTTCCAACCTTTACTCTTGTTGACATTGGTGGCGGAACCAATCGTTTCGCCTATGTCTACCCGCGCCGCACCGACTGGCAGGAAATCGGACTGGACTATGATCTGGGTGTAACCGACGACTTGGTGGCCGGCGCATGGGTCGACTGGGCGCATTGGATCAACGGGGTCGGCGCGGAGGCGTTCGGCGAAGGCTTCGATGCAGTCACCAATTATCTTTCGCTGGACAATGAGTTTAAACAGCGGTTCATCCGGCTTGAAATCGGTAAGCCTTGAATTTATCCGTGGAAATGGGAGAAGTTAAAATGAGCAACCATCCGACCAGACGAAGCCTGTTGGGGATATCTGCATGTGCAATGGCCGCATTTCCGGCCATTGCGGAGCAACAACCTTCCGCCAAGAAAGGATTCGGCATTGCCCTCAAGCCAAATCCGGATTGGCAAGCCAAGTTGAAAAAACTCAACGTCAATTGGTTCTACACATGGGGGTCGAAAATGCCGGAAGGGGTTCCGGAGGGGGTGGAGTATATTCCGATGGTTTGGGGCCGGTGGAGTTGCAACGACAGCACCATGGAGCGGCTCGCCAGTGAAAAGCATAAAACCCTGTTGGGGTTCAACGAACCCGACCAGCACGACCAAGCCAACATGACGGTGGAGCAGGCATTGGATCTCTGGCCAAAGCTCATGGCATCGGGCATGCGCCTCGGAAGCCCGGCTGGGGTGCATCCCGACGGCGAGTGGATGGAAACGTTCATGAAGGAGGTCGAACAGCGCGGCTATCGCGTGGACTTCATCGCCATTCATTCCTACTACGGAAAGAATCCAAAGCACTTCCTCAAGCGACTGGAAAAGATCCGCAAGATGTATGGCCGCCCGATTTGGATCACCGAATTCGCCGTGGCGGACTGGGAAGCCCAGGCAGACAAACCCAACCGGTATTCGCCCGAGGATGCCTATACATTCATGGAAGCCGTTCTTCCGGCCTTGGAAAAACTCGACTATGTCGAACGCTATACCTGGTTCTCCGCCCCGAAACCCAGCCATGCACTGGCACCCTCCGTACTCTTCAACAAGGATGGTTCATTGACAAAACTGGGTCGGTTATATTCCAGCTATTGATCTAGCCTGATCTATTCATGAAAATGGATGGTAATAGTTTAACATGTTGGGGACGAGGTGGATATATGTTTTTACGCAGAGAATTTATTCCCACCCATTTTCACCAGAGGCGCGACGATTTTTGCGCATCTGCTTTGTTGCAAAAGGTTCGCGGTAGGTCGCTACAGCGTCACCTTTCGACGCCTCGCAGCTGCACAAAACTCGACGCGTGAATAATTCAGGCTAGCGCTTTAAGCGGACGTTGAACAGCGCGGTGGCCTCGGCAAAATCGTCGGCGGTGCGGATTTTAATATTGCCGTACCCGGACTCCACCATATGTACTTCGGCTGGTTTCTTGACCCATTCCGACTCGTCATCGACCAATTTGACGGCCTTGTTCTTGGGGTCGATGATTTTTTCGAGCACTTCGGCACGGAAGACTTGCGGGGTTTGCGCCATCCAGACGGAGTTGCGCTCAAGCGTTTTATCGGGTTTGAGTCCCTTGGCGGCGACCTTGACGGAATCCTGGACTTTGTGCGCCGCAATGGCGCAACCGTAGCGCTTTGCCGCCTTCACGCCCTCGCGGATGGTTTCGGCCGAAACGAAGGGTCGCGAGGCCTCGTGCACGATGATGGTGGACGCGGGTTCCGGTAGTTTGGCGTATACGGCACGCAACGTACTCAACCGGTTGGTGCTTCCGACCACAATGCCCCGCACCTTGGTGCAACCAAACCGTTTGACCACTTGCAGTGCCGAGTCCACCCGATCCTTGGCGACCGCCAGTATAATGGTATCTACACTATCCGAATCCTGGAAAGTGCGCAGGGAATGCGCCAAAACCGGGCGACTACCCAGACTCAGAAACGCCGTGTCTGTTCCCGGAGCGATCTGCTCCTCTTTCCCGCATGCAACGACAATCGCCAGTGTGCCCATGAAATACTCCCTACATTACAGATGCTATGCTAACCACCAATTGCCCAGCAATTTACAAGATTAAAAATTGAGCGTCAAGAATTATGGCGGACATAAATCCCTTCCCATCGAGGTCGCTTGCAGGCATGGTTCCGGCATGCTAGCGAACCACCCCATCCGCATCCTGTACGACGGAAACTGCCCCATCTGTTGCCGCAAGGTCGCGTTCCTGAAGAAACGCGATCGCAAGGGAAAACTACGCTTTTCAGATATTCGGAAAGCAGAGGACCTGCCTAGACAAACGGGCATTCCCATGGAGCAACTGGAAAAGCAAATCCATGCCGTTTTGACGGATGGCACGGTCATCCGCCGCATGGATGTGATCCGTGCGGCCTATCGGGAAGTGGGTCTTGGCTGGCTCGCCGCCCCCACGGGCTGGCCGATTCTTCGTCCGCTCTTCGATGCGCTGTACGGTTTGGTCGCTAAATACAGGCTAACCATCAGTCACCTATTGCATTGACGGGCACGATTTCGCGAAAAATCCGTCGGCACAGTCCGTTTCCATACAACATGTTGTGCTACACCTCTCCGGCTAATACTATTTGCGCATTGACTTGGTGTGCCCCGTTTCGCAAAATTTGCGCGATTCCGGTGCTAATTGGCACTAAACAACAGATGAAAGGAACCCCGACAGCATGACATCTGCCACGAAAAAGATTTTCATCCTCGACACCAATGTAATCCTCCACGACAGCTCCTGCATCCACCAGTTCAACGAACACGACATCGTCATACCCATCACGGTCCTCGAAGAGCTCGACAACTTCAAGAAAGGCAACGACTCGCTCAACTTCCACGCCCGCGAATTTGCGCGCACGCTCGACTCGCTCAGCGGCGACAAGCTCTTCAACGGCGGAGTGCCGATCGGGCCCGGCCTTGGAAAAATCAGCATTAAGCTCGACCGCGCATTCGACGAAAGCATTGCGGCCAATTTTTCGACGCAAAAGGCCGACCACCACATCCTGAACATTGCCTACCAGATGGCGAAGGAAGCCGACGGGTGCGAAGTCTCGCTGGTCACAAAGGATGTCAACCTGCGCATGAAGGCCAAGGCGGTCGGTCTGATGGCGCAGGACTACAAAAACGACCACGTCAAGAACCTCGCCCTGCTCTACACCGGAACACGTGTGGAAGAGAATGTCGCCCCCGAACTGATCAACCAGATGTATACCCCGCCCTACGAGTTTCCCTCGGCGGATCTGCAGGTTGGGAAAAAACTCCTGCCCAACGAATACATCATCCTGCGGGGCGAACGCAAATCCGCCCTGAGCGTCTATGACGACGAACTCAACCTCATCAAGCACGTCGACAAGGTGCCCGCCTTTGGCATCACTCCGCGCAACGCCGAGCAAACCTACGCGCTTGATGCCTTGATCAACGACCGTGTCCGGCTCGTCAGCCTAACCGGCAAGGCCGGCACCGGGAAGACCCTGCTCGCACTGGCGGGGGCGCTCAAGCGCAAGAAAAGCTATCGGCAAATCCTCATGGCCCGGCCCATCGTTGCGCTCAGCAACAAGGACATCGGCTTCCTGCCGGGCGACATCCAGTCGAAGCTCGACCCCTACATGAAGC
>DAOVNC010000118.1 GCA_030630445.1 Kiritimatiellales bacterium
CGATGGCCATGTAAACCAGATGGCGGCCACGCGCGCGCTGGAGGCGGGATCAACGTTCGATGGCGTGATGAATTGCGTTGCAAAAATCCGTGAGCGCAGCGAAATCCCAATGATTTTCTATGCCTACATGAATCCGCTTCTCGCTCGCGGGTTCGAGCAGTCGATGGGTGCATCCGCCCAAGCCGGGATCGATGGATTCCTGCTGCTGGATCTTCCATTCGAGGAGGCTGGGCCATACCGGCAAGCGTTGAAAAAAAACAATCTCAATTCGATCCAACTGGTTACGCCGACGACGCCGGACGAACGGATCGATAAGATTGTGAAGCGCGCCAGCGGGTTTGTCTACTGCGTGTCGCGCGAAGGCGTGACCGGCGTGCAGGACAAGCTGGCCGAAGGCGCGGGTGCGTTGGTGGATCGGATCAAGGAAAAGACGTCGGCACCGGTGGCGCTCGGATTTGGTATCGGAACGCCGGAGCAGGCACGCGATGCGGCGCGACTGGCGGATGCCGTGGTAGTGGGCAGTGCGATTGTGCAAAAATTTCATCATAAACCGCATACGCCCGAGGGACGTGCCGATGCGGCGGCGTTTGTGGCTGAAATGGTTGCTGCGGTTAAGCATTAAAGGAAATGGATGGATCCATCTACAGGCTGGATCCACGAACGAGGAAAGCCCTCTTTTTTTCTGGAGTCATAAAAAATGCCTGAAACAAAACCATTGGAACCTGCCGATACCGTGGTGGTTCTCGACTTCGAGACCACCGGACTTTCCCCGAACCAAGGCGACCGTGCCATTGAGATCGGTGCCGTGCGCATTAAGCAGGGAACGGTCACCGATCGTTTCCAGGAATTGATGAACCCCGGGTTTCGGATTAGTGGGTTCATTGAAAATTATACGGGGATCACCAATGCCCATTTGAAGAACGCCCCGCCGTGCGAGGAAGTAATGGGACGTTTTTCCGACTTTATCGGCGACGATAACCTTGTGGCGCACAATGCCTCTTTCGATGCGCGTTTTCTTGATGCCGAGTTGCGACGGCTTGATCGTTCGCGTGCCGGGGTGTTTGCTTGTTCCATGCTGATTGCCCGTCGCCTCTACCAGCAGGCACCCAACCACAAACTCGGCACACTGGTTGAATATAAAAACATCCCCACCGACGGGGTTTTTCACCGAGCTCTGGCGGATACCGAAATGACCGCCAAGCTTTGGTTAATCATGATCGATGAACTGCAATCCGACCATGGGGTCGATCCCGTTTCCTTTGCTTTCATGCAAAAGCTTGGCCGTACGGCGAAGAGAGCGGTGCAAGGATTGCTCGACGCCCAGTAAATCTTGTTTAATTAGGAAAATGCGAAGGGGTTTTAAATGACAGAACGTTATGCAGTAATTATGGCAGGTGGAAAAGGGGAGCGGTTCTGGCCGCTGAGCACGTCGAAAAATCCCAAGCAACTCTTGGCGCTTGTCGGCGACAAGCCGCTGATTGCCCAGGCGGTGGATCGACTCGATGGTCTCGTTCCTCCGGAAAATGTTTTTGTGGTGACGAATGCCGACCTGATCGAGGCCACCCGCGCGGCGGCACCGCAGCTGCCGCCTGAAAATATTGTGGGCGAACCGGTCGGGCGCGATACCGCCGCCGCCGTGGCCTGCGGCGGGGCACTGGTTGCCGCACGCGATCCCGAAGGGGTGTTCGCTGTGCTCACGGCCGACCAGGTGATGGGCGACCTCAATGTGTTTTCCGCGACGCTCAAGGGCGGAATGGATTTGGCTGCGCAGAACAATATTTTGGTAACCATCGGTATCAAGCCGACTTTTCCGAGCACGGGCTTTGGCTATATTGAATCCGGCAACACCTTCGAGTCTGCGGAAGGTATCGAGTTTCGCAAGGCGGTGCGCTTTGTGGAGAAGCCGGATGAAGCGGCCGCGAGCGAGTATCTTGCAATCGGAAAATTCTATTGGAACTCGGGCATGTTTATCTGGTCGGTTCAATCGTTGAAAAAGGCGTTCGCCGCGCACTGCCCGGAAATGGCGGAGCTGATGGATATATTGACGGGCTACGCGAAGGACGGAAAGATTGTCGAGGGCATGGATGCCACCTATCCAAACCTTGGAAAAATTTCGATCGACTATGCGCTGATGGAAAAGGCGGACAACATTGTGATGGCGTGCGGCACGTTTGCCTGGGACGATGTCGGCTCGTGGCCGGCGCTCGAAAGCCACTTCCCGCAGGACGAATGCGGCAATACCAAAATCGGCCAAGTCGAAACGCTGAATGCGGATGGAAACATTGTCTATTCCAAAGACCGCTTGACGGCGGTGATCGGCGTAAAAGATCTCATTGTGGTGCAGGCAGAGGGCGTGACGCTGGTCTGTCCAAAAGACCGCGCGCAGGATATCAAGCAGATGGTCGTGGCGCTCCGCGAAAAGGGTGATTTCAGCAAGCTACTCTAGTGCATGGCTAAGAATACAAGGCTTTGAGGGTTCACGGAAAAAGGGTGTGGAAAGTAAATATATCCAACTTCGAACGAGGAGAATGATAAATAAAATGTCATTTTCAATTATTATGACTTGTCTTTCACTTGCTGCATTAACTAGGGGGGAGGAGTCAAAGGATTCGTTTCTTTGGCTAGAGGAGGTGGAGGGGGAGAAGGCTCTGGAGTGGGTCGAGTCGAAAAACAGAACCACGGCTGGTTTGCTCAAGCAAGATCCTGTGTTTTCAGAGATCAACAAAAACTGTCTGGAAATTTTCAATTCCAAAGAGCGCATTGCCTACCCCCATATTCGCGGCCAGTATATCTATAATTTCTGGAAAGACGAAATCGCTGAACGCGGGCTATGGCGGCGAACCCCGTTTTTGGAGTTTTTCAAGGAGAATCCTGCATGGGAAACCGTGCTGGATATTGATGCTCTCTGCAAAAAAGAGGGTGAGAACTGGGTGTACCAAGGCGCGAGTATCCTGTTTCCGGATTATGACATTTGCATGCTTCGGCTTTCGCGAGGCGGAAGCGATGCTGCTGTGATGCGAGAGTTTAATTTGCGAACCAAGGCCTTTGTCGAGGGCGGGTTTTTCATCGACGAGGCCAAGGGCTCAACGGCTTGGCTCGATAGGAACACCTTGTTGGTTTCCACCGATTTTGGAGAAGGGTCAATCACGTCATCTGGATATCCCCGTATCGTTAAGCTTTGGAAAAGGGGAACCCCGTTGAATTCGGCGAAAGCCCTCTTTGAGGGCAAGGCTCAAGATGTCAGTGTTCGGGCCAGTATTTGGAATAAGCCCGCACGAAGCTATGTATTCATTACGCGAAGCATAACATTCTATCGACACGAGTATTTTGCATTTGAAAACGGTAGGCTACTCAAACTTGATCTTCCTGAAGATGCGCGGATCCAGGCTGTTTTTAAAGGCCAATTGCTTGTCGAGTTGAGATCGGACTGGGAAACCAATGGCCACGTCTATCAACAAGGCGCGCTCGTGAGCATCGATTATGATCGGCTCCTTGAAGGCGATCGAAATATCGACCTTCTTTTTAATCCTGGAGCGCGGAGCAGTTTGGGTTCGATTTCAACGACCCAAAACCATGTGCTGGTAAATATCTTTAGAAATGGCCAATACGATGATCTCGTTAAGTGCTCGCTGGAAAACGGAAAATGGATCAAGGAAAAGGAAACCGTTCTAGAGCATGGAACCCTGTCGGTGGTTGCAACCGAGGAATCTTCAGACCGGTATTTCCTAACCTATGAAAGTCTGTTGACCCCGCAGTCTCTCTATTATGAACCGGGTCAGGGTCGGCAGCAGGAACAGGTTAAAAGCCTGCCGGAATATTTTAATGGAAATGATTTTCGGGTGGAGCACTATGAATCCACCTCAAAGGATGGAACGAAAATTCCGTACTCCGTGATAATCGCGAAAGAGGCCCGGCTGGATGGCTCGAACCCAACCTTGCTTTATGGGTACGGGGGGTTCGAGGTTTCTCTTCGGCCTCGTTATTATTCGACGATGGGTTCTGCCTGGCTCGCTCGGGGGGGTGTTTATGTGACTGCGAATATTCGCGGGGGTGGCGAGTTTGGACCGCAATGGCATCAGGCGGCTCGGAAGGGAAACAAGCAGCGATCCTACGATGACTTTATTTCGGTTTCAGAAGATTTGATCCAACGGGGAGTCTGTTCCAGTAAAACCCTTGGGATTATGGGGGGAAGCAACGGCGGGTTGCTGGTTGGAGTCGCCTTCACGCAACGGCCCGACCTCTACAACGCCGTTGTTTGTTCCGTTCCTCTTTTGGATATGAAGCGGTATGGCAAGTTGCTGGCCGGGGCAAGCTGGATGGCGGAATATGGGAATCCCGACCTCCCCGAAGAGTGGGCCTACATCAAGAAATACTCCCCCTATCATAATGTGGTTGCTGAAAAAACATATCCCAAGGTGTTTTTCAAAACAACCACCCGCGACGACCGGGTGCATCCCGGGCATGCCCGGAGGATGGCGGCAAAAATGGAACGACAGGGGCACGAAATATTCTACTTTGAAAATACCGAAGGCGGGCATGGATCGGGCGTGACGAACGAGCAGCTTGCTTGTATGGAAAGCCTCGTCTATACCTATTTACTACAGCTGCTGAAACGTTAGCGCCTTTGCGGGGGACTACGGGGTTCGTGGCCAACGCTTGAAATACTGCCGGGTTCAGGACCGCGGAATGATCCAATAGCCGAATGCAAGGAACCCCTCAAAAAAACCGCCCCCTGTGCTTCCCGGTCTTTGCATTCTTCCGTTCGATCTTCGACAGGCTAAAGAGGACAGTGTATTAGCGCATAAATATCATGCATTAGAGGGGTTGACATCGTTGGGTATTAAGCCTAGAAACGCTTGCATGTTTCAGGGCGGTTAAATCCGCTTTCCTTTTTGTACTCCAACCACCTTTGTTTTTTGATTCCTACTGGTTTTCATGATGGGCCATGCGCACACTTCTCTTGTACTTTGTGTTACGGGCGGTATTGCTTGCGGAAAATCTGAAGTGGGTGGAATTCTCGCCGAGATGGGTTTCGAGGTGTGCGATGCCGACCGTGTTGCCCATGGACTGATGAAAAAGGGAACTCCGGTTTATCGGCAGGTGGTGGCTCGGTTTGGAAAGCACATCTTGTCGGACGATGGGGAAATATCGCGCTCGATCCTTGGAAAAACCGTGTTTGAAAATCCGGGAGAGCGGAACGCGCTCAACGGACTGGTGCATCCTGCTGTACGGCAAAAGCTGGCCGGTTGGATGGCCGAAAAACGAAACCAGGGGAAAGATGCCGCGGTGCTGGTTCCTCTGTTGTTTGAGAGCGGCATGGACTCGCTGGAGCTGGATGCGGTTTTGTGTGTTTCCTGCCCCGAGGAGCTGGTTTTCCAACGGTTGGAAAAGCGCGGATTGAACCGCGCAGACGCTGAACGAAGAATAAGTGCCCAAATGCCGCTGAGTGAAAAAGAGCGGCGGGCGGATTTTACGGTTCCAAACGCTGGAACCCTGCAGGAACTAAAAGAAGCAATAAGGGAAGCCGTGCAAAAAGCATATCGGTTGAAAGGTAGATTATGAGCGAAGAAAACGACGTTGTGGAAGAGGTCAAGCAAGAGGTTGCCGAACAGCCCGAGGCTCCTTCCGAGAAGAAGACCGCCAAGAAAAAACCCGCCAAGAAGGAGCCTATCCAAAAGGACTCTGGGGAAACGGGTGCGGAGGCGCCTTCCGCAGAAAAACCCGCCGAGGCCCCAGTGCAAGAAACCCCGAAACCGGCTCCTGCAGACAAGAACAAGCAGCGCGACCGCAACTATGGCAAGCGCGGAAAAAAGAACCGTAGCGGCAAGAGCGGGGAGCGTAACCAGCCGCCGCCCAACACCGAAAACCTGCCGCCGCTCTCGCTGCACGAAATGCAGATCACGCCGATCAACGATATCAAAGTGCTGGCAGAGGAATACGGCCTGCAGGAATACGATGGCTACAGCAAGCACCAGCTCATTTTCGAACTGCTCAAGAACCATGGTCGTCGCGGTGGCCCCTTGCTCGGGCGCGGCGTATTGGAAATTCTGCCCGATGGCTTCGGGTTCCTTCGCTCTCCTCTCAACAGCTACCAGCCCGCTCCGGACGACATCTACGTGTCGCCCTCGCAAATTCGCCGTTTTGGTATTCGGCCGGGCGACTATGTGACGGGGTCGATTCGCTCGCCCAAGGAGAAGGAGCGGTTCTTCGCGCTGTTGCGTGTTGATCAGATCAACAAGGAAGATCCCGAACTGGCGCGTAAGCGCGTACCGTTTGAAAACCTGACGCCGCTGTTTCCTGATGAACGGTTGGTTTTAGAAACCGATTCCAAGGAAATTTCCATGCGCGTGATGGATATCGTCACGCCGATCGGCAAGGGACAGCGCGGGCTGATTGTCGCGCCGCCGCGTACCGGGAAAACGGTGCTGCTGCAAAAGATGGCCAACAGCATCTCGGCGAACAATCCCGAAGCAAAGCTGATTATCCTGCTGATCGACGAACGCCCGGAGGAGGTAACGGACATGCGCCGCAACACGAAGGCGGAAGTTCTCGCATCCACCTTCGACGAGCCGCCGGAACGCCACACACAGGTCGCCGAGATCGTGATTGAAATGTCAAAACGACTTGTCGAACAAGGCCAAGATGTCATCATCCTGCTCGACTCCATCACCCGCCTCGCGCGCGCCTACAACACCACCTCGCCGCATAGTGGAAAGATCCTGTCCGGCGGTGTCGATGCCAACGCGTTGCACAAGCCCAAGCGCTTCTTCGGCGCGGCCCGAAACATTGAACACGGCGGTAGCCTGAGCATCATCGCCACGGCGTTGGTCGATACGGGAAGCCGCATGGACGAGGTGATCTTCGAAGAGTTCAAAGGAACGGGCAACATGGAACTGGGCCTCGATCGCGAATTGGTGAAGAAGCGTATCTATCCGGCGATCAATATTGAGCAGTCCGGTACCCGCAAAGAGGAACTGCTTCTCCATCCCGACGAGCTTCAACGCATCTGGACACTCCGCAAGGCGCTTAAGGATGTGCCGCAGGTCGAGGCCATGGAGTTGTTGATCAATCGGTTGAAGAAAACCGGCACCAACCTCGAATTCCTGATGACCTTGCAAGGCAAGTAGAGGCTTGCGACGATCGCGTCGCGTAAAAAGAGCGGTTCTGTTGAGCCGCTCTTTTTTTGTGGCTGGTTGACAGAAAATGATTTACCCACTACCCTCTGAACGAGCAAAAAGGGGATTATATGGCGGTAACATCGGGAATGAATGCAATCCTGCTGGCGGGGGATCGGCGAGCCAGTATCCAGGTGCGGGATGACAACAAGGCCTTTCTTGAACTAAATGGAGTTCCGTTGTTCATTCATGTTCTCCGCGCACTCAAACAGGCACGCCATGTCCACAACCTCGTTGTGGTCGGGCCGTTCGACCGGATCGGCGCCGCGTTGCAGAAGCACGAAGCCTTGCTCGTTGGTGACGGGAATATTCGGGTGGTCGAACAACGCGACAACATGATCGAAAATTTCAAGGCCGGCTATGTGGCCTCGCTGGGATTGGACGACGATGTCGAGTTCTGGGACTTGAAGGGAACAGAACATGAAAACGTGCCGGTCTTGGTTTCTCCATGCGATATTCCATTGTTGACGCCTGCCGAGGTGGATGAATTCGTTGCCCGAAGCAACATGCATGAGTACGACTATTCCATCGGCATCACGTCGGAAAAGGTGCTCTCGCACTACCATCCCGCCAATGGGAATCCCGGCATCCAGATGGTCTACTTCCATGTTCAGGAGGATCTGCTGCGCCACAACAACCTGCATATCGCAAAGCCGCTGACCTTTGCGCATCTGGACTACATTGAAAAAATGTACGAGTGGCGCTACCAGACGCGTACGGCGAATATCCTGCGGATGTTTTTCTCGCTTCTTTTCGCGGGGTGGCGGTTGCTGAAAGGGTTGCGTGTATTCATCCTGATGCAGCTTTCGCTCCACTACGACCGGCACGGCCACCCCAAGCTATCCGACCGCATCCGCTCGCTCGTACGCTTCAACCGGTTGGCGGAAGGCATTGGCAACGCCTTGGGCGCGCGCGTCCAGGTGGTCTATACCCACTTTGGCGGTGCCGCGCTCGATGTCGACAATGCCGCGGATTTGTTGGCCATCGAAAAGCACTACGACGAGTGGATGGAATACCAGCAGGGACTGGCTAACCAATAATGGGTTGAAATCAGCCGCGCGAGATATCCTCAACCACAATCCGGTTGCCATGGACCTCCACGATGCGGATCGGGGTTTCGCGCCGGATATAGCCGCCCAAGGTTATGACATCGATCTTCCGCCCGTCGAAGTAGGCCGTTCCTCCGGGACGCAGGTCGGAATGGGCCACCCCTTCAATCCCGAGCAGTTCCTTTTCCTCTTCCGGGTCGGACAGCACCGTATCCAGCGTCAGGCTATTGAACACCCTGGTTTTCGGCAGGAATTTTCCGGCAACCAGCACCAGTGCCGCTGCGCCGATAAAGGAGAGGGTGACCGTTATGAACGGTACGGAAAAAGCTTCGGGGGAGAACGATGTGGGCCGCAGCTTTCCCGGGACGTGTTCGACCATCGCATTCACCAACGAAAAGAAGATGAGAACTAGGCCGCTGATCCCCATGACGCCGAAGCCGGGCGTGATGAATATTTCGACGGCAAGCAAGGCAACGCCAAGGGCGAACAGCAGGATATCCTCCATGCCCGCCAGGCCGGCAATGTGATGGCCGAAGAAAAACAGCAACAGGCAGAGGATTCCCCCAATGCCAAAAATGCCGAAGCCGGGTGTTTTTATTTCCAGCCAAAGGCCGCCCAGTCCAAGAATCATAAGGATGGGCGCGATGCCCGCGATCAGCCGCGCGAGTTTTTCGGCGGCGGTGACTTCCAAAATGCGTTTTTCGGCA
>DAOVNC010000085.1 GCA_030630445.1 Kiritimatiellales bacterium
AAGCCGCAGGATACCAGATGACGATCAACTATCACGGAGCCCCGAAGCCGAAGGGCGAAGAGCGCACCTATCCCAACCAGGTTTCCCGCGAGGGCGTGGTGGGCATGGAGCACAACAAGTGGGAAACCATTCCGCGTAGCCACTATGCAACGGCGCCGTTCACCCGTTTTCTTTCGGGCTATGCCGACTTCACCATCACCACCTTCCATCCCGACTTTATCAAGGGAACCACATCGACCCTTCAGCTGGCCCAAGCGATTGCCTACACCTCGCCCGCCCTGCACTGGGCCGACAAGCCGCAGTTCTATTTGAACAGTCCGGCTGTCGACCTGGTTCGCAGCGTCCCCTCCACATGGGACGAAACGATCGTTCTGCCCAGTTCCAGGATTGGATATCAGGCCGCCTATGCCCGCCGCAAGGGGCAGGATTGGTACGTGGGCATCATCAACGGCAGCGACGATGTCGTGAAGCAGTCGCTGGATCTCTTTTTCCTCGGAAAGGGAACTTTTGTCAGCACCTTGTTCAAGGATGTGCCCGGCAAGCCAGTGGAAAAGGAGAAGGAGCTGATGACCGCAGTAAAAGGGGATACCCTCAAGGTTCGGATGTCGCCCGGTGGCGGTTTCGTTGCCGTGTTCCGCAAGCTTGAAGCCATGCCATACGGTGGAGCAATCTACGGGAAACAAGATGTGGATCTGCGTTTTGTCGAGGGTGCCGATGCGCGCTACACTTTGGATGGCTCCGAGCCGAGTGCCTCTTCCACGAAATATGAAGGAACGTTCTCTGTTGATACGAGTTGCCAGCTTCGAGCCAGGATTGTTGGTGGCGATGGAGAAGGTACCGAAATCAGCGCGTGGTTTGTGACGCTGGATGTTCCCATGCCGGAAGAAGACGGCGATACGATCCTGCGGCAGGGGTCTACCATTGAGTTGATGAACCTCACCTCCGGCGAAATCTACTACACGCTGGATGGCAGCACGCCCACAACCAAATCCACCCAGTATGTCAACCCCATCGAAATGGATGCAGATACAACCCTTAAAGCGATTACGGTGGTGAATGGTCTGAGCTCCAAGGTCTTTGAAAAGAGCTACCAAAAACAGCCCGCACCATCGCCGCTTCCGCAGGTCAAGCTGACCGAGTTAAAGCCGCTCAGCGCAACGGTTGGTTGGGATGATGTCCGGTTCAATTTGAATCTGAACGGGGAAACGATTTCTGTTGAAGGGAAGAAATATGGATCGGGCATCCTGGCTCATGCCCCCTCCATGCTGGAATATAAATTGGAAGAACACTTTGGCCGGTTTGTTGCAGGCATGGGGGTTGACGATTCTAAAAAAACGGCCTCGGTCATCTTTAAGGTGCAGGTTGGCGACAAGATTTTGGCGGAAAGCCCGATTTTGGGAAGTGGCCTGACTTGGTATTTTGATGTGGAAGTTCCAGAAGGTCAAAAGACCATCAAGCTGATTGCGGAGGATGCTAACGACGGAAACAATAGCGATCATTCTGCATGGGTGGATGCCGGATTCATCACCAGGTAATTTCCGATTAGGGCACTGGACAGGTGCCTGAACCTGTCTGGATGGCCCCCTGCCATGCGCAGTAGGAGAACCACCCTCCCAAAGCTATTTTTCTTTGAGCAGGATGGCGGGGGTGTCGACCTGCAGGAAGTTGGTGTGGGCGGAGTAGATGTGCCCGCCTCCGATGAATACCACCAGGTCGTCGATATGGATGCTCCCCTCGTCGAGCAACTTTTTGAGGCAGGTTTTAACAAGTGCATCCGTGGTGTGGGGAATGTCGACCTGTTCGGCATGCACGCCGTAGCTGAGCGATAGTTCGCGCACGGTGCGGGCGCTTCCAGAGAGGGCGAAAATGGGGGTCGTACCGCGGTAGGAAGCGCAGATTTGCGCGGTGTCGCCGGATTTGGTGCTGGTGATGATGGCCGTTGCCGGTAACGCGGCCGCCATGGCGACGGCCGACTTGGCCAGATGGTTGCGCGGCATGAGTTCTTCCGATTGCTGGAAAACAGGCAGCTTGAAGCTCAGGGTGTCTTTTTGCGCCTCGACGTTGCGGGCAATGTTGGCCATGGTCTGGACCGCCTCGACGGGATACTTCCCATAGGCGGTTTCGCCGCTGAGCATAACGGCATCGGTGCCGTCGTAAATGGCGTTGGCGACGTCGGAAACTTCGGCGCGGGTGGGGCGGGGGTTGTCGATCATGGTGTGCAGCATTTGGGTTGCAGTGATGACGGGCTTCACGCGGCGGATGCAGGTGCGGATCATATGTTTCTGGATGATCGGAACCTCTTCGGCCGGGATTTCAATGCCGAGGTCGCCGCGGGCAATCATTACGCTGTGGGCGACATCAAGAATGGAGTCGAGGTTGTCGACGCCTTCGCGGTTTTCGATTTTGGCGATGATTTTGATCGGGCTTTTGCGCATGTCGAGAATGCTCTGGATCGCCATCACATCATCGCGGCTGCGCACGAAGGAGTGGGCGATGAATTCAACGTCGGCCGAGGTTGCCCAGTCGATGAACTCGCCGTCTTTTTCGGTGAGCGCGGGCATGTCGAGCTGGATGCCGGGCACGTTGACGCTCTTGCGGTTTTTTATTTCACCGTCGTTGGTGACGGTGCAGACGAGCTCGGTTTCGGTCTTGTCGGTGACGGTGAGCTGGATTTCACCGTCATCGATGAGGATGGCGCTTTCCACGGACACTTCCTCCACAAAGGCCTCGTAGCTGACCTGGAACCCTCCTTCAGGTGTGTGGCTGGTGGCGATGTGGATGGTGTCGCCGGTTTTGAGTTCGATGGTTTCGTCGATTTCGCACGTGCGCACTTCGGGACCCTTGGTATCGATCAGGATGCCGATGCGGTCGGATATGGAGCGGATGTTTGCGATGATGGTTTCGGCTTCGGCGGTACTGATATGGGCGGTGTTCAGGCGCGCGACGTTCATGCCGCTGTCAATCAGGCTGCGTATGAATTCGGGGTCGCACCGTTGCCCGGCGATGGTGCAGATGATTTTGGTTTGCTTGCTGTGCATGGGATTCCTTGGTTGAGGGATCAATAGTGGGGCGGCTTTTCATTCCCGCCGATTTCATCGCCGGGGGTGAATTCGGCGAGCTTTTGTTCCAGCGACTCGATCCGCTGTTTCAGCCGGAGGATGTCCTGCTGCTGCCGGAATAGCTCATGGTTGAGCGTGGCGATCGTTTCGTCCTGCATGGCGGAGAGGCTTTCGAGCTTGATGATGCGTTCTTCCATGCCCGCAAGATAGCAGGTATTGCGGCATCCGTCCCCTGCTTTGGGAAAAAAGGTGCGGAAGTATTTCGATGCCGAAGACAGGGGCAATCTTGACTTCGCCTCCTTTTTCCCATACCTACCATGTGGAGCCGCTTTATGGAATGCCCTTGCCGGGCGCTGTATCGTCTAAAAAGTGATTTTCTACCAATGCCATTCGAATACGATGCCTCAAAACAAGCTCATCAGGAGACTCAAATGACAACAGAGCAACCCAACCGAGATTATATTACCATTGTTTCTGGCCTGCCTCGCTCAGGAACCTCCATGGTGATGAACGTGATCGGGGCCGGCGGCATCGAGCCGCTCGTTGATCATGTCCGAAAGGCCGACGAGGACAACCCCAAGGGCTATTATGAATTTGAGCCAGTCAAAAAGACCAAGGAAGACGCCTCATGGCTCATCGGGGCGGCAGGCAGGGTGATCAAGATGGTGTATCGCCTGCTGTATGACCTGCCGGGTGAATACCAGTATCGGGTGGTCTTCACGCAGCGGGATCTGAAAGAGGTGCTAGCTTCGCAGAATGTGATGCTTGAGCGCAGCGGGAATTCGGGAGGGACAATCCCCGACGAGCACCTGCAGTCCCTGTTTGCCGCCGAACTGAACAAGTGCGAAAAGTGGATCGCCGAACAGCCCAACTTTAAAGTGCTCTACATCAACCACCGCGACATGATCAACAGCGGGTCGGTTCAGGTACGGAAGATCAATGACTTTCTCGATGGCGGTTTGGATGTGGAAGCGATGGTGGCGGTGGTGGATCCGGATTTGTATCGAAACCGGAATCAATAACGATATCCAACCCCGCGAATCGCTGATGCTGTTTCCCGAGGGCACTGCCTGTTGCAAGGCTCCGCGGATGTAGGACACGGCTTGCAAGTCGATTGATTTTTTCCGGAGGAGAGGGCAAAAGATTGGCCTTTTAATTTCGGGCTTAGTGTGAAGAATGCAACGTTTATAGCTTAGGGAAACAAGGGGCTGCCGCTGGGTGGTTCTTCTTGCATGATGACCACTAACCGTGAACAAAAAAAGATGGGTCAAGGAAGCGCCCTGCTGCGGCATGCCTTGCCGGTAACGTTTTTCAGTGTGTGTTTCCTTTATGTTCTTCTC
Source organism: Kiritimatiellales bacterium (assembly GCA_030630445.1). Classification (GTDB taxonomy): domain Bacteria; phylum Verrucomicrobiota; class Kiritimatiellia; order Kiritimatiellales; family Pontiellaceae; genus Pontiella. The sequence goes on from DAOVNC010000085.1 coordinate 4,400, forward strand.
GTGGTGGAGCCGACCCTTATATACCACGGCCTTGGTCGGAGCATATACTATCCACCATTCAGGACTTCGTGGCAGTTCTTTGCCGAAGCATTCGGCACTTGTGGCGGGCCGGTCGAATATTTGGCCGCCCTTATCTCGCATTTGTTCTATTTCAACTGGGCCGGAGCCCTGATCTATACCTCCATCGGGTTTTTCCTGTGGCTGTCGACCCGGAGCATTCTTGGAATATCGCGCATAAGGCATGTTGGGTTTGTATCCTACCTGCCGGTTGCGGCGCTATTGGTTCTGTGCACGGGCTACAATCACCAACCCTTGATCATCCTGTCGATCCTGTTGGGGCTGTTGTTCTTTGTCGCGTATACGAAGTGGGTACCCGGGAGGCCCCTTTGGGCTGGTGTTTTTCTGATGGTCCTGAGCGGTGGCCTATTTTATCTGACGGTCAACGGATGCATTCTTTTTTGGTTGATGGTGGTTCTATATGAACTGATCCTCAGGAAACGTTTCGCCTTCGCCGGTACTGTGGCGGTTCTTGGTGTTGCGGCATATCTTGCCTGCCGGTTTGTATTCGATATCGACATGCACCCCCTGCATTGGCAGGTGAACCGTGTTATAGGCGCCAATTCCATCAAACCCGAAACCTATTCGCCCAGGGTTCTCTTCGGACTCTATTTCTTCTTTCCGCTGCTGCTGGTTGTTAACAGCCTGTTGACCGGAAAGCAAAAGAGGCAGATACCAAAGCATGGATGGGTGTCGCCCTCCATTCAGGTGCTTGTGCTGGCTGCAATAAGTGTGACCTTGCTGAAACCCGTCTATGACCCCGGCAAAAAGCGTCCGCTCAAGATCAGGGCCTTCGCGCAGAAGAGGCAATGGCCGAAGCTGCTGGACTATGCCGGGAAGGATCCCTTTTCCCGAAGCATGAATATTCTAGACGTCCACGACATAATCATTGCGCTGTACCATACGGATGCCTTGGCGGAGCAGATGTTTGACTGGCCCACAAGTTTAAGGAGCTTGACACTTCCCGATGATGTCGGAGGCCACTATAACGAAATGCTTGTCCGTCGAAGCAACATGACGATCGAGATGGGGTGCATGGGGATCAGTGAAAAATTTGCCTATGAATCATTGATCAACTTTGGCGATCAGGCAAAGGTGTTGGAAAATCTGGCAGTCATCAATATGGTTAAAGGCGATATCCAGACCGCAAGGGTTTTTCTGGGCGTACTAGCAGAAGATCTCATCCATTCCGGGCGGGGCCGATACTGGCTGGATATTCTGGCTGATGATCCCAGTCTCTCAGGAAATGAGAGGATAACGTATCTCCGGTCATTGGTTTTGGACAAGAATAACGATGAGATCAATCTCGCCTTGAACTATGGCCAGCTTCTGAAGAGGAACCCGGAGAACAAGGCGGCCCGGGAATTCATGATGAGCCAATGGCTCCTCACCGGGGATCTTGATCGCTTTACGTCAGCCTTGAACCGGTACGATACTTTCGACACGGGCAAGCTGCCGAGGTCCTATGATCAGGCTCTGGCCCTCTACAGGCTCACGGGCGGGAAGGCGGAGTGCAGATGGGATCCTACTGCGGACAGCTATGAGCAGGGCAGAAAATTTCTAGGCATCGCCAAGCAGTGCAGAGCCGACAGAAAAAGGTTGTACCACGCAACAAAACAGGAATTTGGCGATTCATATTATCTCTACTTTTTTATCCACACTCCGAGGCAGAAATGATGAAGAAACGAATCCCCATGCTGGTAGCGATGGTGTTGTGCATCATTTCAATAGTTGTGTTGCTTGGGCAGCGGGTCAGGATTCCGGGAGATTATGTCACCGTCGCTGGTGCCCTCCGCATAGAACCCGACTACACCGATTCGACCATTCCCTATAATATTGCGCCCCTGAACTTTAACATCCGGCACGAGGCTGAGGAGTATATTGTAAGCATCTACCCGTCCGACAACAGCGGCTCGGCGATAAACCTAGCCAGCAAGAACGGATCGATCGTTATCGGCCCGGGGAAATGGCACCGCATGCTGGGGGCCAGCAAGGGCAAGGAAATCATTTTCTCAATCTATACAAGGGATGCCGCCGGTCAATGGTTTAGGCATGACGATATTGTCAACAGCGTCAGTGAACATCCGATCCCTGGATATCTGGCATATAGGCATCTAAAACCTACCTATAACTGGTGGCGTGATATCGACATTCTCCAGCAGTCCCTTGAAAGCTCCAAGGTATCCACCATCATCGACAATTCCGCCTGCGACGATACCTGCGTGAATTGCCACAGCTTTGCGGCTGGCAACCCCCAGACCATGGCCATGGGCTTTCGCAGTTCAAAAAACGGGGTGGGCACGCTAATTTATTCCGACGGCGAACTAAAGCGGCTCTCGGCGAAATGGGGCTACACGTCTTGGCATCCCTCGGGGAAGCTTGCCGCGTATTCGATGAACAAGGTGAAGCAGTTTTTCCGCCGCACGGGCATGGAGATTCGCGACGTCGTCGATCTGGACTCCGCCATCGCCTACTATTCACTTGAGAAGGGTAAGGCCATAAAAATTGACGCTCTGGCGGAAAAGGACTATCTGGAAACCTATCCGCACTTTAGTCCCGATGGGAAATATCTCTATTTCTGCCGGGCACCGATTCTGTGGGAGGATCGCAACACCGTTCCCCCCAAGCGGTTCAAGGAGGTTCGCTATAGCATCATGCGCATTTCCTATGATGTGGACAACGATATATGGGGCGAGTTGGAGATGGTGCTCTCGGCGGAAAAAACCGGCAAGAGCATGCTTGTTCCGAGGGTTTCGCCCGATGGGCGGCATATGATCTTCTGCATGTGCGACTATGGTTGCTTTCCCATCTACCAATCCTCCAGCGACCTGTACACCATGGACCTCCAGACCCGGCAGGTTCGCCCGCTTGAAATACTCAATAGCCCGTACTCGGAATCGTGGCACAACTACTCAAACTCCGGGCGCTGGCTCGTTTTCAGCAGCAAGCGCCAGGGCGGACTCTTTACCCGGCCGCATTTTAGCTACATCGATGATGCAGGAAACGCCCGCAAGCCATTTGTTCTTCCGCAAAGGGATCCCGAACACTACTACAAGACCCTCCAGACCTATAGCGTTCCCGAATTTATGATAGAGCCAGCGATCGTCAGCCTGCGGGCCCTGTCTCGAAATATTCAGATGAAAGACTGGATTATCAAGGTCAACCAACCCATTTCCGGAGCCACCAAAAAATATGGCGAAAAAACGCAACTCGAGACAAACGAGCGGTAGTAGGCCGCGCCTTCTTCTCCGGAAGGGAGCACCCCGACCTATGAAAAAAGAACGTATATTGTCGTAGCAACTTTTTGCTTAACGGGGATTCTTGCCTATTTCATCGTTGCAGGCAACCGTCCGCCTGAGATTCGCAACATTATTCTCATCAGCATTGATACCTGCCGGGCGGACTATTTGAGTTGCTATGGCTATCCGAAGGAAACCACCCCCCATATCGATGCTTTTGCCCGGAACGCAACACGGTTTAAAAATGTGGTCTCGCCGATCCCGATAACCCTGCCGGCCCACAGTTCCATGCTGACCGGGACGATACCGCCTTTCCATGGAGTGCATAACAACATTGGCTACAAATTGGCCCCATCCAACCAGACGCTTCCTGAAATACTCAAGCAGAACGGTTTCAACACCTCTGCGACCATAGTGCATTTGTTATGGATAAAAAGTTTGGTCTGGCTCAGGGGTTCGACACGTATCACGACACCTTCAAGGAAGTTCACCACAATATATTTGGTGACGAACGGAAGGGCGATGAAACCACGCAAGTTGCACTCGACTGGCTTGAAAAGAATAAAGACAACAAATCTTTTCTGTTCCTGCACTACTATGATCCGCATATGGACTATGCGCCACCCGAGCCATTTGCCTCGAAATTTTATTTCTCCCTATCGCAAAGGCCGTTCTGAAGCTCGTGCCATAATTGGGGGAGGGAACTTTTTTGAGATTTTCCTCAATGCGCCGTTCGAGGTTTGCGAGCAGCGCGATCCCAAGGGGCTCTACAAAAAAGCGCGTAGCGGCGAAATCCCGCAGTTCACCGGGATTAGTGATCCCTATGAGATCCCGGACAAACCCGACCTGAGTCTCGACACGGCAACACGTACAGCGCGGTCGGCGACGGATCTGCTGCTGGATGAATTGATCCGGCAAGGAGTTCTTGAATAGACCGGCCAATGAATTAAAAAACAGCTGGGTTTGGCCTGTGTGTGCGGTGGGGGATGCGAATCGTGGACGGGGATCGCCTATGCCGCGTGGATTTGCTGGACGGGATCATCTTCGGCTTCGTCAAGGAGGCCGGTTAGTTTGAGCTTTGGAATGTCCTTTTCCGCCGGTTTGGCACAGGCTTTGATGCCAATCAGCAGATAGAGCAATGTGAACGCGATGTAGGCCAGTCCCGGAACGGATTGACCCAATGCCGTGGACACGGTGATCAGAATGATGGAAGGGGTCGCCGCCGCCACGGCAATGCGCAGGACGCCGGCAAATTTCAGGGAGCTATGTATGGAGGTCGAGAGGATCAGTCCGACCACAGCGGTCAGCAGCATGGCCAGCACGGCAAAGATGTAGGAGAGGAGCAGGAACAGGCCGTAGGAAAGTGGTGCCAGCGCGTTCCGGGTGGTTTGCAACCACTGGTTGGCAATCTGCTTGTTCAGGTGGAACTCCGAGACCTGCGAAAGATCCAGGGTATTGAATTGGTTCTTGCCGCGGCGGATAATCAGCGCGGATTCCGTCAGCAAGGCCATGACGTGGTCGTCGGCGATATAGTTCATGCTTCCGGTGGTATCGATAATGGCGACCGTCTGTCCGCTGCGGTTTTCAATGGGGTAGGGCTTGTGTTGATCCACCTCGACCCGGCCGTTTTTAATGTGGATATCGGGGAGTTGGTTGATCAGGTGCAGTTGGTTGCTATCAAGGGATTGGACAAGATCTTCCCGGAGTTTCAGCGTGGACGGGATCCAGCAAATCGCCAGCAGGAGGAACAGATAGGCAAAATTTGCGCCTTTCCAGTTTTGCCCTATGTCGCGATAGAGATTCTTCGAAAAGAATGCCAAAAACGGCAAATGGGCTATGTTGTATTTTCTTCCTATCATGCAGAAAGCTATAGCAGGATTGATGCCGGGTTTTGGGAGCGTGCGTTGATCCGAGCCGGTTCCTACGATTTTACAACATCCCAGCCATCCTCATTCGGTTCGATATTGGAAAACTTGATGCTCGACCGCGGTTCCTCCATCATGTGGGCCACGGCATCGCGCCATACCATATAATGTGTTGTTTCTTTGTGTTTTACCGCATCTTCGGGGGTGCGGTAGACTTCCGCCAAAACGAAGCGGTTGGCGGTATCGAGCTGCACCATAAAATCGAAGCGGGCAATGCCTGGCTCCCGGATGCTGTTTCGCACGTTTGCAAGAGTTGCGGCCTTGAAGTCTCCAACGCACTCCGGTTTCACATGAATGAAAACATGGACAATAAACATGATCTGCCTCCTTTTTCCCCGGAGTCTAGTTTGCCCGCCCGTGCAATGCAAGCGGCTGAAAGTTGCAGATCGGGTTGCCAACCCCTGGACATTTTCGCTATAACGCGCCCCATGAAAAAACTTGATAAATGCCGCTGCGGCAGCGGGGCCGCCTATGAAGAGTGTTGCGGCGGTATTCTCGCCGGACGGCGCACGGCGCGCACCGCCGCCGAACTCATGCGCTCGCGCTACACCGCCTATGTCGTGAGGGATGTCGACTATCTCGTCCGCACCACCCATCCCTCCGCCCGCGCGGACGATCTCGCCGAATCGATCCGCGCATGGATGCGCAAAGTCGAATGGCTCAAACTGCACGTTATCGCCGTAGAGGATGGAACCGAAACCGACGACATCGGCCACGTCGAATTTATCGCCGAATATCTCACCGACACCGCCCCCGGACGCCACCACGAATGCTCCGTTTTCAAGAAGCTGAAAGGCGACTGGTACTATGTCGGCGAGGAGTCTGAAGCAGATTGAACTAGTGCCTGAATCGTTAGCGACCCTGTGTTTTCTTCACCTTGCGGGTGTAGCGCGTGCCTCCCGCAGGGGGCGCGCCCT
>DAOVNC010000142.1 GCA_030630445.1 Kiritimatiellales bacterium
ATGGCCAACGCAAGCCTGACGATTACTGAAGTAGCCTCTGGAGACCTCGATCCCTCTTGGAATGGAACAAGCCTCACAACCATGGATGGAATTGCAGGTAGCACAAATGGTACAACAACCGACTGGCATATGTTTGGAACAGCAGGCGTAACCCCGACCGATACAAAACTCGGTGGCGCCGGCATTGGAGCTCTCGTCTTCGACGCCAACACCAGCGGTAATACGCTTACCGATCAAACGGGCAGTGGTTCTCAACCAGATCTCACTTGGACTGATGGAACGATCGTCACCAATCCGCCAGCTCTCGTAGAATCGTTATTGCAATCGGACGGAGATGGTATTGGCGAGACATTCAAAATAAGTTTGCCCGCATCGGCGGAACAGAGTACGGCCTATCTCATCCTCGGAGCTTTGCGTTCGGTAGCAACGCTGACCGCCACAATGTCTGATGGATCTGAAACGGACTCTGCGACTTACAGCAAAAGCACGCATGGCGCCGTCATTTACAAAATTGAGTATAGCTCCCCCACGGCAACCACCTTGGATTTTACATGGGAAAAGACCACAGACCTCGCTAGTACCAGCGGCATCCGTTTCCAGGCCATCACGCTGGACGGTGCTGTACCGAGCGGTGCTCCGCCCGAATTCACGAATGATCCCTTCTCCGCATCCGATGGCGTTTACAATGTGGCCTACTCCGACACGATCGCGGGTAGCGCAACAGATCCCGACAGCGACCCGTTGACCTACGCGAAAACAGGCGGACTAGGCTGGTTGAACATCGCGCCCAACGGGGCCTTGTCCGGCACGCCCGACACCATTGGAACCAACGAGTTTACCGTGGTGGTGAACGACGGAAATCTCAACACCGATACGGCAATCCTGCAAATCTTTATTCCAGCCATCGGCTCCTCCCCCGAATTCACGCTTGATCCGTTCTCTGCATCCGATGGCGTTTTCGAGGTGGCCTACACCGACACGATCGCGGGCAGCGCAACGGATCCCGACGGCGGCGATACGTTGAACTACACGAAAACAGGCGGCCCGGGATGGTTGGCCATCGCGTCCGATGGCGCCTTGTCCGGCACACCCGATACCATTGAAACCAACGAGTTTACCGTGGTGGTGGATGACGGCAACGGCAACGCCGATACGGCAACCTTGCAAATCTATGTTCCCTCTCCGGGTACGGTGACGGATTTCCTTGGTGGCGACCTGAAAACCTCCGCCAACTGGATCATCGGGCTGCCGGGGGATATCGTGACCAACGGCACGATCTACGTCGATGGCAACGACGGCGCCGGTGATAATCAACAACACGCATGGCTTTACGGATCGACAACCACCATCGGGAGCAATGCTACGTTGACTATGACTCTGGACTGGGCATCGCGGGGTGCGGTATTGGTTACCGTTAACGATGCAACCATCAACTGCGGGGACGACTTCTTTGTCGAGAGCAGTACCGTAGTTCTCAATGCCGGTTCGACAACCACCGCGATCGATGACTGGGAAGCCAATAACGGTGCTGGAAGAATCACGGTCAATGGCGGCACGCATTCCTCGGGAACCGGTACCGGCAACAATGTGGGTGCCCAGGGCAATTCCACAAAAATTGGCTGTGGAATTGATTTCCGTGGCGGAACCGTTACCGCTGGAAATTTTAGATTCCAAGCCTATTCGGTTAGCAGTGTCGGCGGTAGCGCAATCCTTGCGAGCGCAGGGTCTTCAACCACCTTCAGCGACATGACTGGCCTCGTGGACTTCATTCCGGGCTGGACCGGTTCGTGGGAAGTGGGTTCTTTTGCTCCGGGCGACTGGGAAACCGCATTGACCAACACGGTCAACGGATTCAAGGTGGACGGCGTAGCAATCGATGCGGCAAGCTTTGCCGACAACTTCATTGTTTCGGTTGACGGAACGACATTGACCATGGAAGCGCTGGATCCAGAGGAAATAGGCGACATTTCGATCACCACGCTCCCGGGCGGTGATGTGGAAGTCTCATGGAACGGTGTTGCGGGGCATTCCTACGCGGTGGAGTACAAGAACAATCTGGTGATCGACCCCAGCTGGACGGTCTATACCAACAACGTCACTGGAATCGGCCTAATTACCGTCGCGGTGGACGCGACTGAGCCTGCAACCTTCTATCAGGTTACCGTTGAAAGGGACTAGATAGGGTTGCAACACCCTTAATGTCGAAGCCGTCCTTGGATCTCCAAGGGCGGTTTTTTTTGTGTTCCAATGGTGTTGCACCCTGCAAGGTGCAGGCATGGCGCAATGCGCCCTCCCCAAATTATTCCGCCCAAAATCCGTGTTTATCGCCGGCCGGTTGTGGTTCAATCCGGTTCGTGCATTGAATCCAAACCTTGAAGGAGCAGTTATGCGTCTATCCCACTCTCTATTTGGACTGGTGGCCGGTTTCCTGGCCATGGAAGGAACCGTTTCAGGCGGATCGCCAGAACCGAAAAACAGCTATGTGGTCGTCGTTTCGGAGGAAACCGCCCGCGATCCCGCATGGGCACCCGTTGTTGAAACCCTGCGCCGAAAATATGATGGCGCGGCCATTGTCCATCCCGACGGACGGGTGGAGGACGTCCTTCCAGAACTTAAGCGCCTGCATCCGCGCTATGCCGCGTTTGTGGCCCGCCCGGAGGAGGCCGGACGCGCATTCGTGGTGGCCATCCACCGCATGACGCGCCAGCTCGACGACGATCCCTATACGGATCTGCGCTGGGGTATTGTTACCGGATACGACGACGCAGACGCACTGCGGATCGCCAAGCGCTCCGAACCGCTGATCGTCAAGAGTGTCGCCACCAGCATAGGTCCTTCCATTCTCAAAGATTTCGACCACGGCTTTGCCAGCGACGAAACCGACGTCCATGTCTTCTGGATCAAGCGCAAGGGCGGAAAACCGGAAAAGATCGATGTGGCGCCCGACCCGGCCAAACATTTTTCCGAGGCCTTCAACACCCAGCCTCCCGACCTCTTCCAGACGAGCGGACACGCCACCACGAAGGACTGGCAGATTTGCTACAACATTCCAGGCGGCAGCTTCCGCTGCAAGGAAGGCCAGCTGTTTGCGCTGGGCACCAACGGCAAGCGCCACGACATCCATTCGCCCCATCCAAAAATCTACATGCCGATGGGCAACTGCCTGATCGGGCACATTCCCGACCGCGACTGCATGGCCACCGCTTGGATGCACTCCGGCGGCGTGCTTCAAATGTTCGGCTACACCGCCGTCACCTTCCACGGCTACATGGGATGGGGCATCAAAACCTATTTCAACAACCAATACACGCTCGCCGAATCCTTCTTCTTCAACAACCAGGCCTTGGTGTGGGAACTGCAAAAATTGTTCCCGGACCAAGCCGGGATTAACTTCGACAGCTACAAATCGGCCGACATCCGAGGCATGGCCAAGAAACATAAAATCAACGGCGGCAAGCTGCTCGGCCACCTCTGGGACCGCGACACCGTGGCGTTCTATGGCGACCCCGCATGGGCCGCCCGGCTGCCGGTGGAAACCCCGGAATGGACGACGACCTACTCGCACGAGGGCGAAAACGTCACCATCGAGATTCACGTGCACAAGGACGGCGAATGGGGCGACCGCCCCCTCGCCATCCCCTTCCCCAAACGGCTGGGCGGCATCCGGCTGGTCTCCTGCACCCCGGCCATGGATGCGCTGGTAACGGATGGGTTTGCCCTGCTTCCCGTCATGGGCCAATCCCGCAAGACCGGCGATACCATCCAACTGCGTTTCGGCGCCCACACCATCGACGATATCCCGACTTCGGCCAACACACCCGCGATCCATACCGGCAAGCCAACCGCAAAAACACCCCCCCCATCCATCGCGGCCTCTCAAAGTCTCTTGACCGCATTGCGCTTTGCCGGAGACAATCGAATCGAACTCGAAAAGGCGCTTAAAGAAAGCAAAGGTAGCCAGCGCGCGGATATGGGATTCCTGATCGCCAACATGCCGATGCGCGACCTGCAGGAACTCGACGCTGAATTCCTGCTGGAGAATGTGGCCTACGCCCGCAAGGCGCTCGACGAAGCCCCGTGGAAAGAGCGCATCGACGACGCGCTCTACCGCGAATGCATCCTCCCCCACGCCAACCTCTCCGAAAAGCGGGAGCGTTGGCGTAAATCTTTCCACGAACAACTCAAGCCCATGGTCGAAGGAATTGCCGATCCCGGGCAGGCCGCCATCAAACTCAACGGCGCAATCTACGACCACTTCAACGTGCACTACCACGCAACCAAGCGCCCCGGCCCCGACCAAAGTCCGTCCGAATCAATCAAAGCCAGCTATGCCTCCTGCACCGGGCTTTCCATTTTGCTCGTGGACGCCTGCCGGGCCGTGGGCATCCCCGCGCGCGTTGCGGGGGTTGCCCAATGGACGGGAAGCCCGGGCAACCATACCTGGGTCGAAGTGTGGGATGGCCAATGGCACTGCATCGGCGCGGCCGAGTCGAAGGCGCTCGACGATGTCTGGTTTGGTCCGGGAACGGCCAAGGCCGACAGCACCGATCCCTTGCGCCGGATCTATGCCGTAAAATTCAGCCGCGACACGCTGCGCTTTCCGATGGTGTGGAATCCATACGCCGACTATGCCAGCGCCGAGGACGTCACCGCCCGCTACAAGCAACTCTTCGGGAAACCCGCTCCATGAAAACCAACCTTTTTGACTATGTCCTGCCGCCGGAACTGATTGCCCAACATCCGCCTCAACGCCGCGAACTTGCACGCATGATGGTGCTGCACCGCGATTCCGGAAAGATCGAGCACCGCACCATCACCGATATCGTCGACTACCTGCGCGCGCCGGATGTGCTGGTACTCAACAACACCAAGGTCATCCCCGCCCGCATCTTTGGCCACAAGGCCGCCTCCGGTGGAAAGGTCGAACTCCTCCTGCTGGAAGAAACCAAACCGACCGAGTGGAAAGTCCTAATGAAAACCTCGCGCCGCCCAAAGGTGGGCGACAAGCTGGAGCTCTGCTCGGGCAAGGCCACGGCAACCATGCTCTACGATGGAGAACAGGGAGAGGCCGTACTCAAGATCGAATCCGACCGCCCGCTGATGGAAATCCTCGACGAGGAAGGCGTGCCTCCCCTGCCCCCGTATATCGCACGCAAAGAACAGACCCACGAGCAGATTCAGACCGATCGGGAACGCTATCAAACGGTCTACGCTGCCGAACCCGGCGCAGCCGCCGCCCCCACCGCCGGGTTGCACTTTACGCCGGAGCTGCTCCAGACATTGGAAGACCAGGGCGTGAAAAAAGCCGAGCTCACCCTGCACGTCGGCCTCGGCACCTTCCGCCCCGTCTCGGCGGAAATCATCACCGACCACGAAATGCACCACGAGCGCTACGCCATTTCGGAAAAGGCTGCACAGACCATCAATACCGCGGAATCTGCTGGAGGCAAGGTTGTGGCAGTGGGTTCAACCTCGGTTCGCACCCTTGAATCGCTTCCAACCATTGGAAAAGCGGAAGGATCGACCAATATTTTCATCTACCCACCCTACGAATTCAAGACGGTCGATGCCATCCTGACCAACTTCCACCTACCCCAATCGACCCTCCTCATGATGATGTCGGCCTTCGCCGGCCGCGAGTCCATGCTCCGCGCCTACGAAACCGCCATTGAGGAAAAGTATCGCTTCTTCAGCTATGGCGACTGCATGCTGATTCTTTAACGTAGACGGAGCATCTTGCTCCGTTGCGCATGCTCGGCTACTGAAAAGCGGTGTCGCCCGCCACGTGAGCCGAGTTGGACACGGCAACGTGGCCTCACTCGGTTGGTTGCCACCGCACACCATGATTTTTCCTCCGCACCGGAGCAAGGTGCTCTCGTCTACACTACAGCCTAAACGGCACCTTGATCTCCTCTTCCCCGGTCTTGCGGGCGAGGCAGTTTTCGGGAGTGATGTACCGATTGTTTTTCAGGCAAAAGTCGCAGAAGCGGAGATATTCTTCGGGTGACATTTTCTTTTGGGGTGGTTCCGGCTGTTTTCCAAGGTCTGGAAACTTAATCATCGTTCAACTCCCGGATATGCTCTGCGAGCCTTGCATAGGTCTGCTCGTCGGCAAATTTATTGCATAACGGCTTAAGCTCGGCTTCAACGTCAAGCCCATGCTCCAAAACCAGATTGACAATATCTGGAAAATCTTTTCCCTCCCGCCTCGGCGAGCCGCACTTGAGGGCAAACAACTTCATGGAAATCAAATCCTTCAAGGAAGGAATGGCCATCGGAACCCCTGCATATTCGGTTCGCGTTGCATTGGCCATCAGCTTCCGCATCGATTCGGAATCGACCTGAAGAAAATCGACCCGAAATGGGATTTTCGGATGCTTGAAAAACACCACATTCTCGGACTCCGAGACATTCGTGAAACCTGCGGCCTTCATTACGGAACGCACGGCGGCAACATCGTTGGCCGCAATCATGAAATCGACATCAATGGTCGCACGGCTATAGCCATAGTGGTTCACGGCATGCCCGCCAATCATAAGGAATTCGACCCCAGCCCTCGGCAGTTGCTTGCTCACCACATCGAAAATAAACCCAACACTTTCCTGTTTCATAGATCCAATCACACCCGATCCTTTGCGTTCTTCTGCAGAAAATATCCGTGCCCATCGGTGTTCATCCGTGGGCCCCAATTTGGTTGCGGCTATGCCGCGCTAGGCCAATAAAAGGGAATGCGTGGTTCAACTATTCGATCACTTTCCTCAATTCGTCCACCACTTGCTCCCGCATGGATTCGGAAATGGGCTCATCGAAGGTTTCCTGCAAAACATCAATCAGGCGCCGGCCGGCGCAGACGACGACGCCGTTGACGTTCATCACCTCTTCGGGAAGTTCGGTGGAGATAAAGCAAAGAACGGAGTGGACAGGAATCCCGCCATGGCCGGAATCGTCGAGGAAGGCCACGAGCTCGGCGGTGGCGGCCTTGACTTGTTTGAGCGGCGGACGCGAAGGTTCCTTGCCGTCGGCATAAAGTTTTCCGTCACGAAACTCGACGGAGCCTTTCCAGTTCTTGGTTTCCACCACGAAAATACCGGAGGGCCCCACGATGATGTGGTCGAAGTTTTGTTTCCCGCCGGCAAGGCGAAGCCCATTGAAAACCGTGTAGTCCACATTCAGGAATGCCAGCTCGTGGGCGACCCACTCCTCGCCTTTTGCGCCCTTGAGGAAATTACCCAACCGTCGGCTGCCCCACGCCAATAGGACCCCGGACACCACGGCGACGAGGAAAAAGAGAACGCCGATATGCGACAGGCTCAATGCGGGAGCGGGAAAGAGGGCGCGCAACAGATAGCCTGTAACGAGGCAAATCACCAGCAACGGCCAAAACGCCCGCAGCAACCCCATCACACGCGGAGCCTCGCCAGGACTTCCATAGACCCGCGCAAAACGACTGCTCAGCGATTCCTTTGGCGTATTCATATCAATCCATGCAGGTATTATGCTTTGCTCTGTTTCCTGATTTTTAAAAACTCGACATCTTCCAAGTCCTGCGGACGGCCGACGGCCTCTTTTGATGCAATAAGATCCTCCAACGAAAAGGTTTTTACCATCACCCCGTTTTCATTGGGATGTTCAGAGGCATGCGCCTCGGCCTCGTCGAACGAACGAATGCCCACTACGGCCAGATGAAACTGAACAATCCCCCAGCGAGTCTGGTAGGTCTGGATAAGGTTTTCGCCGCGCGGTCCAATCGGCAGTAGCGGCATATTCAACTCATCGACCAGAAGTTCATTAATACGTTCCATGTTTGACGCATCTTTGCCGGGAATAAAAAGATCCCAATCCATGGAAAAGCGGGGCATGCCCTCCAGCCGAACCGCCTGCCCGCCAAAAACCAGATAACGAACCGCGTTTTCGTTAAAACATTGGATCAGTTCGTCCATCGCACGCCTCCGTGCCGAGCGGTCTCCGCCAGCAACTCTTTTTTCCAGGCATTCATTTCCGCTCCGGAAGAGAAGCGCCGACTGCCAAATGCGGGGAAACCCACCGCACGAGGCATACGCACCACACGCCCTTCTTCGGCCCATAGCTCCAGCTTCGCCTTATAGTCATCCGTTCTTTTCATCATCCCAATCCTCTGAATGCTTCGAAGGTCTAAAAGTTTAGGCCAGTCCCGAATGGCACTTAGTTAAGCCTCGTTAGCTAATGGTAGCAGCGTATCTATTCACTCCTGCCTTTTTAAATTTCGCAGTGAAATCACACTGCCATTCAATGCACCTGAATTTGGTTTCATTCAATAATACCGGGCG
>DAOVNC010000010.1 GCA_030630445.1 Kiritimatiellales bacterium
GTTGTCGGTTCTTGGAAAAGACGGTGCGTGCCGACGGTAGCTGGCCGATCGATATTAATCTTTCAACGTGGGTCACGTCGCTTTCCGTCCGGGCATTGGAAAACGATCTTTCCGAGGAGCAGAAAAAGGGGATCCGTGCGCATCTGCTGAAGACCCAGTGGAAAAAGGAGCATCCCTTCACCCATGCTGCGCCCGGCGGCTGGGGCTGGACGTATGCGCAGGGCGGTGTGCCCGATGCCGACGATACTGCCGCAGTACTCGTTGCTTTGCATTTGTTGGGTTGCGATGTGGCCGTTGCCGAACGGGGAATCCGTTGGTTGCTCGACTTGCAAAACCGCGACGGCGGAATGCCGACCTTTTGCAAGGGGTGGGGCAAGCTACCGTTCGACCGCAGCTGCCCCGACCTGACGGCGCACGCAATCCGTGCCTTTGTGGCATGGCGCGGCGATGTGGATTCCAACCTTTGGAAAAAAATGGAGCGTTCGATCCGTCGTGGCCTCCACTATCTGGAAAAGCAGCAACGTACCGATGGGTCGTGGCTTCCTCTCTGGTTTGGAAGCCAGGCGAATCCCAACCACGAAAACCCGGTCTACGGAACCGTCCGCGTGTTGGAAGCCCTTCGCGAACTCGACGAATCCGAGTTTCCAACCGTTGGGAAAATGAAGCATCGCGGTTTCCAAGGGTTGGAAAACGAAGTGAATTCGGATTGCTCTATTGAGGAAGTGGCACTGGCGGCGGGAGTGACGGGGCAAGGGGTTGACCGGTTGCTGGAAATGACCGAAAACGGAACGGCGTTTCCGTCCAGCCCGATCGGGTTGTATTTCGCAAGTCTGTGGTACTCGGAAAAGTTGTATCCGCTCATCTTTACGGTAGAGGCTTTAAAGCGGGTGTCGAAATGACGGACGTTGCCTCCCGAGCCGCCAAGCGGTCGATCATCACCACCCAGTGCTTTGGGATGGTGGCGGGTACGGTATCCCAGGGGATGATTCTCTTGCTGTATATGAAGGCGCTGGGAATGGATGGGGCGGCGATTGTGCTAACGTTGTCGATTCAGCCGTTTCTGTCGGCGATACTGGGGTTTCTGGGAGCGTCGTGGGCGGATCGGCGCGGGATAAAACGCATTGGATTTGCTGGGATGGGGCTGACTGCCGTGTCCATCCTGCTGTTGATTGCAGCGGGATGGGTTCCTCCGCAGCAGGGGCAGGCGGCGATTGTGCTGGCTCTGGTCTGTTCCTCAGTCGGAGTGACTTTTTTCGGTGCCGGTTGGCTGGCCTTGCTTTTTCCTCTTATTCCCTCGGCGGAACATGGCCGTTTTTTTGCGCGCTTGCGAACTTCGTTCCAAGTGGTGGGGATTGTGTTTAGCGCCTGGTGCATGTGGATGTTGAAGGATGGCGCGGCACGGATCGAAACCTTTCAACTCATTTTTTGGGTCGCATTGGCTGCGCAGTTGGTTCGCTTTTTCTTCTATCACCGCATCCCCGAGATGGAGGCTCCCAACCCGACCCCCGATAGGATTCTTGCGACGGTGCTTCGGATTTGGCGTATTCCGCGGTTTGCGCCGTTTTCGGTCTACCTCTTTCTCTTTTTCTTTTTCACGGCCAATCGACTCGCTTTGTTTGGGCTGGTGGAAAAGGAGGTGTTGGCGATACCGGATTCGCAGGTGGTGTTGTTTGGCATGTTGACACAGATTGGGCTTCTGGCGGGGTATGGCGCAGGGGGATGGGCCGTGGATCGCTATAAAACGAAGAAGGTGTTTGTCGCGAGCCATCTGGTCTACGCCGCCGTGCTGATGCTCTTTGTCCTGCGCGGTGCATTTGGATTGTTGATGCTTCCCGTTATGGGAATCTCCCATTTTATGCTCGGCTTTGTTTCCGCCGGGGTCTCGATCGCTATTGTTACGGAGCGGTTGGCCTTGCTGCCCAAGACGGATCGCAGTTTGGCATCAGCCATGACGGGCATGATGATTAGTTTGGGCGTGGCCGGGGGAATCGCGTTTAGCGGCTTGATCCTGAAAATGAATGTGCTACGCAGTGAATGGGATTTGTTTGGCCTGCCGTTGAGCGATTATGATGCTTTGATCATATTGTACGGGGTTATGGTTGTCCTGATGCTCTCCGCGCTGGCTCCGCTGCCGGATGCGGCACGCAGCAGAATGGGTTGGCTGCCAAGAGACTGGTTTTAATGTAGGGAGGGTTTATGGAGTTTATTAAAGGAATCTGCCATTTCGGGCTGTCGGTGTCCGACCTCGATGAGTCGGTGCGTTTTTATGTTGATGTTCTGGGTTTGGAGGTGAGCGAACGGCGCGAGAAGGATGCCTTTTTTCAGATTGGAACGGACGATGTCTTGGCGTTGATCCAATATCCTGGCGGGGCGGAGCGGTTCGATGCCGAGATGCGGCCCAAAAACCGGGGCAAGGCATTTACTCATTTTGGGCTGACGGCGGATTCGATGCAGGCGGTTTTCGATTTTCAGGAGCACCTCAAGTCGAACAGCGTGAAAATCGTGAAGGAAGCGTATGAACGGTGGGATGGGGGAAGCCTTTATTTTCTCGATCCAAACGGCTATACACTGGAGTACATCTATTTTAAATCAGGAGGTAGAAAATGAAGAAGGTGGTAGGCTTGATTTCTCTATGGGCGGTGGCTATGAATTCACTCGCCGGCGATTGGCCTCAGTTTTGCGGGCCGGATCGGAATAATATTTCAGCCGAAACCGGTCTGGCCGATTCGTGGCCGGAGGCCGGACCGACGGTGCTTTGGGAAACCGAAGTCCACGATGGTTATTCGGGGCCGTCCATCAAGGACGGCAAGGTCTATTTGATTGACCGCGATGAAGAAAAAAGCCTGCTTCGCTGCCTTGATCTCAACACGGGCAAGCCGCTTTGGGAATGCGCGTTCGCCGATCCCGGCGAAATGAAGGGCAAGAAGTTCGCCGGCACGCGCGGCACCCCTACCGTGACCGGTGACGCCATCTATTTCATGACCGGTTACGGCACGTTGATCCGGGTCGACCCGCAGTCGAAAAAGGTGGTCTGGAAGCGAACCCTTCTTTCTGATTTTGGCCTAGGGCTTCACCAATGGGGACACGCGCAGGCACCATCCATCTATAAGGATATGGTGATCGTTGCACTTGATACCAAAGACGCCAGCGTTTTCGCCTTCGACAAGAAAACCGGCAAGCAGGTTTGGGCCTCTCCCAAGCTGGGAAAGCATAGTTTTGTTTCCACGCAAATTGTCACGCTTCATGGAACCGATATGGTCGTGGCCATTGGCTCGAACGAGGAGCCGCCGCGCAAAAGGAAGCCAAAGGATGGAGAGAAGCCGGAACCGCCGAAAAAACTACAGGAAGGGCATGTGTTTGGTCTCTCCCCGACGGATGGATCGCTTCTCTGGAGCTACACCGGCTGGAAATGCAAGATCGCGATTCCGCACCCGGTCGCCCTCCCCGACAATCGCCTGTTCATCACCGGCGGCTACGATGCCGGGTCGGCCATGATCCAGATTATGAAGGACGGCGCTGGCTTTGGTGTGAAAGAGCTCTACACGACCGACGAGGTCGGCTCGCAGCTCCACCAACCGATTCCGCTCGGCGACCACCTGTTCATCGGGAGCAATTCCAACAGTCGCAAGGATGGCCTCGCCTGCTTCAGTCTCGACGGAAAGCTCGAGTGGCGCACGAAGGATATTGACGATGCGCCCAACTTCGAGCGCGGCAGTCTGATCATGGCGGACGGGAAATTGGTCATCCTCGATGGAAAGAGCGGCATCCTCTATCTCGTTAAAGCCGATGTTTCCGGCTACAAGCAACTCGCCTCCGCCAAGATGGTGACGGAAAACGTCATGGCCTGGGCGCCGCTTGCGCTCTCCGACGGCAAGCTGCTCGTCCGCGATTGGAACACCATGAAATGCGTTGACTTAAAGTAGGCGGAGCTTCCAGCTCCGTTAGGGTGTGGAGTGAAACAAAAGACAACCAGTGTACTTGTTGCTGTACCCATTCTCCTTCTTTGCGGATGGGTTGCCGTCGTTGTGCTCTTGCGCTGGTTCGCCCACGATCCCGCGCGCGATTTGGTGTGCAGCCTGCCGGGGCTCGACGGTGGCCCGCCCGAATCGGAGCGGATGGCCGCCAACGTGCTGGATGTGCAATTGGCCGGAATACTCGAAACCTTCGATGGCATTGCCTCCGACCTGCCCGGCAGCTGGCCGCGCTTCCGTGGCGCGGACTTCGACAATATTTCAAAAGCCAACGTGAAACTTGCCGATCGCTGGCCAGCGACGGGGCCGAAAATCCTCTGGTCGGTCGACCTCGGCGAAGGCCACGCCGCGCCCGCCGTACTCAATGGCTGCGTCTATCTGCTCGACTATGATGAAGAAAAGCGCGCCGATGCCCTGCGCTGCTTTTCGCTGGCCGACGGCAAGGAAATCTGGCGGCGCTCCTACGGCCTGCCCGCCAAACGCAACCACGGGCTCTCGCGCACCATTCCTGCCGTCACGCCAGACTTCATTATAACGATAGGGCCGCGCTGCCATGTCTCATGCGTCGAAACCGAAACGGGAACCTTCCGATGGGGAATCGATTTGCAAAAAGAACACGGCACCACCGAACCGCTCTGGTTTACCGGGCAGTGCCCGGTGATCGACGATGGTCTGGCCATCATTGCCCCCGCCGGGCCGGAAATTTTGATGATGGCGGTCGATTGCAAAACCGGAAAAATCGTTTGGACGGCACCGAATCCCAACGGCTGGAAAATGTCGCACTCGTCCATCATGCCACTCATCCTGCACGGCAAAAAAATGTATGTCTACGCCGCCATTGGCGGAATGACCGGTATTTCCACGGAAGGGAAAATCTTGTGGGAAGTTCCATGGAGCGCGTCGGTAATCGCGCCGTCGCCTGTTCCAGTCTCTGGAAACCGAATCTTTATCACCGGTGGCTACGGGGCGGGAAGTCTTCGGGTCCAGATCGATAAAACGGCGAATGGATTTGCGGCCCGCCTTCTCGCAAAGAGCACGCCAAAAGAGTGGCTTGCCAGCGAGCAGCAGACCCCGATTCTTCACGACGGCCTCCTCTACGGGATCATGCCCAAGGATGCCGGCGCGCTAAAGCGCCAGTTTGTTTGCTACGATCCGAACAGCGGCGAGTTGGTTTGGTCGAGCGGCAAGACCCATCGCTTCGGACTCGGCCCCTTCTTCCTCGCCGACGGGCGGTTTTTCGTGCTCGCCGACGACGGCACATTGACCATGCTCTCCGCAAGCCGAACGGGCTACGAGCAGCTTGCGCAGCACAAGATATTCGACGGCCACGACGCCTGGGGACCCATCGCCCTTGCCGGAACCCGCATGCTCCTGCGCGATTCCACCCGCATGCTCTGCATTGATGTTGGAGGTAGGGAATGAATGACATAAGGAAAAATTGGACTTGGTTCATTCTCATCATGGCGCTGATTCTCGGCGTGGGGATATACCTCGGGCAAAGCCGTCGCACCGAGCTGGGTAAAAGCTTCGACTATTCGCTCGACGAATATCGTCAGGTCGATCCGTCGCTCATCCACTACACCGAAGTGGAACCCCTTGTTCCAACCCTTGGAAAAATCTCTGCGCTCGCGGTTGCTCCGGATGGGAAGATCTATGTCGGCGGCGAAGATGCCGTCCAAGTATTTCCAGATGGTGGAACTTTTCCAGTTGATGGAATCCCAACCTGCATGGCAGTGGATGACGACGGCACGATGTTTGTCGGCATGCAGGATCACGTCGAAATACGTTCCAAGAATTGGGAGAAAACCGTCTGGCCGTCGCCCGGAGGGAAGGCCTATCTCACTTCAATTGTGGTTGACGATGAATATGTCTATGTGGCCGATGCTGGAAATCGCCGCGTTTGGCGATATGACAAAGCGGGCGGCAAACCGTTGGAGATTGGTAGGAAGGATTCGGCGAATGGGGTGCGCGGCTTTAATATTCCGAGTCCGTTCTTCGATGTCGATCTCGGCCCCGACGGCTCGCTTTGGGCGGTCAATCCCGGCTATCACGCGCTGGAAAACTATCGCCCGGACGGCATGCCGATTTCGTCATGGGAAAAAAGTTCGTTCATGATCGAGGGCTTTAGCGGCTGCTGCAACCCGTCGCACTTTGCATTGATGCCCGACGGATCATTCGTTACCGCCGAGAAGGGGTTGCCGCGCGTCAAGATTCACAATGTGGACGGATCGCTTCGCTGCGTCGTTGCCGCGCCCGACCAGTTTGACGAGGGGGTGGTCGGACTCGACGTAGCCGTCGATGACGAAGGCCGGATCTATGTGCTTGATCCAAACCGGAACCAAGTCCGCATTTTTGAGGAAAAAGAGTGAAATCGATCAAACGCCATGAATTTTTGAAAGGCTGTGCTCGCGGCGGTGTGCTGGCGGGTCTGGTTGGTCTTTGCGGTGTGCTGGTTTCGCGCAAGGATAAGTTCGAATGCAGCAGCCAGTGCGGCAAATGTTCAAAGTTCAACGACGGCCAATGCGCCTTGGGGCTTAAATGAAACCAAAGGGAAAAAGAAAGCGCCGCGATTTTGTGCGCGGGGCGGCGGCGGTACTGGTTGGCGGGGTGGCGGTTTCCTCCTTGCGCAGTTGCTCTCCCAAACTCGTCTGGCAGATTGATCCTGAAAAATGCACGCAGTGCGGACGCTGCGCAACCCATTGCGTTTTGGCGCCATCGGCCGTTAAATGCTTTCACTCCTATTCCATCTGCGGCTACTGCGACCTCTGCGGTGGCTACCTCCGTCCCGATGCCAAGAAACGCAACACCGGCGCGGAAAACCAACTCTGTCCCACGGCGGCCATCACCCGCACCTTTATCGAGAATCCCTACTACCAATACAAAATCGACGAGGATCTCTGCATTGGTTGCGGTATTTGCGTCGAAGGATGCGATGTTTTCGGGAATGGCTCGATGTATCTGCAGGTGAAGCACGATCTCTGCGTCAATTGCAACGAATGCGCCATCGCCCATGCCTGCCCATCCGATGCCTTCAAGCGCGTCCCCGCCTCCGAACCCTACCTCCTCAAATCCGACCGCGAAAAGAGGATTAGCTGATGCGTGGATTTTTTATGACCGCGAAGGCGCAAAGACGCAAAGTATTCAGATGGTCGGGACTTCGCGTCTTTGCGTCTTTGCGGTCAATCCTTCTCCTGTTGCTCTTTGTGTTTCCGGCTCGAGCCGAGTTCCGGTTCCCGATGCCGGAGTTTGCGACGGGATATGAGCATCCGGCGGTGCATACGCCCGGTCCGTCGAACGCGATGGTGGGGTGGGATATCGTGGTGCTCATCGCCACGCTGACCCTGGCGGCTATCTTCGTGCTGAAGCGCCGCAAGCGGCGCGAGATTTTCCTGCTGACACTTTTTTCGCTGATCTATTTTGGCTTCTGGCGCAACGGATGTGTCTGCTCGGTCGGCTCGATACAGAATATTATGGCTGGCATCTGCGATCCCGCCTACGGCGTTCCGCTAGCCGTTCTTGTTTTCTTTGCCGCGCCACTCCTCTTTGCGTTGTTGTTTGGCCGTGTCTTTTGCGCGGCGGTCTGCCCGCTCGGTGCGATCCAGGAGGCCGTTGCGATCAGGCCGGTCAAGGTGCCGCCTGTCGTCGAAAAAGTGCTCTCCATCCTCCCCTACATTTATTTGGGTCTCGCCATGCTTTCCGTTTCCATGGGCGCGGGCTTCATTATTTGCCAGTACGATCCATTCGTTGGTTTCTTCCGCATGGGAGCAAGCTTTAGCATGCTCATCTTCGGCGGCCTCATGCTGGTGCTCGGCATATTCGTTGCGCGACCCTACTGCCGCTTCCTCTGTCCCTACGGCGTGCTGCTCAACTGGTGCTCCAAGCTGTCGCGCCACCATGCCACCATCACCCCGGCCGACTGCATTCAGTGCGAGCTGTGCACCGATTCTTGTCCGTATAACGCGATCAATGAACCAACACCCGACCAGTCGCCTGAAACCCGCAGCAAAGGGGCATGGAGATTGGGGAGATTAATTCTCCTTGTTCCGCTCATGATCCTGCTCGGCGTTGGCGTCGGCAGTCTTTTGAAAGAGCCGCTCTCGCGCATGCATCCGACCGTGCGGTTGGCCGAGCGCATCGCCGGCGAGGATCTTGGCCGCTACGCCGAAACCAATATTGAATCCGAGGCCTTCCGCGCATCCGACACCCCCAACGAGGAACTGTATGCGGAAGCGGTGGAGCTCAAGACCGGCTTCGCGCGCGGTGGAAAATGGCTCGGCGCATTCATTGGATTGGTGATCGGTTGCAAACTGATCGCCGTTTCCATTCTTCGGAAGCGCACCGACTACGAACCCGACCGCGGCACTTGCTTCAGTTGTGGACGCTGCTTTAAATATTGCCCTGTGAAGGAATGATTATGACAGGAACGATTAGATGTCGGGATTGTATTGCCCCTACAGGGCAAAAGGGTGAGGGGTGGGTTTCCCGCATAGGGCGTTGCCCCACATGGGGCTTTGCCCCATGCTATTATTGTTTTGCCCCTACAGGGAAATTGAGAAAAAGGAACCGAATGGCTTGCCCTGAAGGGGCAATACAATAATAGCCTATGGCGAAGCCATAGGATGGGATGGGATGGGACGGGAAAAACAACATTTGCCCTGAAGGGGCAATACAATCAATCAGGCGAATTATGGCAGGGAATAGAGAGTTTAAGCAAAGACCCATTCTAGGGTTGATGACACAGAGTGTGGCGATCGTGGCGGCGTTGTTTTCGCTGGTGATCTGTATTTTGCTGATGGCCGATTTTGTGCGGATTCAAAAGATGGATCCGCTGAACGATCCGCATCTGTTGCAGTTGCGCGAGCAGCTGGCCAATACGACGGAGGGCAGCGAGGCGGTGATTAAGCAGATCCGCACGTTCGATCTCTATGCCCGCCGCGCTTTCTTCAGCAACCAGGAGCAGCGGCGCACGGGCGGACTTCTGTTGCTCGGCGGCATGGTGGCCTGCTTCGTTGCGCTGAAACTTTCCATCCTTTGGAAACCGAAGCTTCCAACCGTTGGGAAATCGGACAAGGTGGATCATTGGGAACTCAATGCGCTGTTTCGGCAGCTCATGGCCGGGACGGGTATTTTTCTGGTTGTGGTTTCGTTGTTTCTCGCCTTTGCGGTGCAGAGCGATTTGTCCATGGTGCTTGCCCGTGGGGATGAGCAGGCTGGAAAGCCTGCTCCACATGTGGGGCAGACTTTCCAGTCTGCCCTTCCGGAGGAAATGAAGGCGAACTGGCCATCGTTGCGCGGGCCGGGCGGGATCGGCGTGGCGAATTCCACGAACACTCCAATGCATTGGGATATTGAAAGCGGCGACGGGGTGCTATGGAAAACGGAAGTTCCCGTTCATGGGTTCAACTCGCCGATCGTTTGGGGCAACCGCCTGTTTCTGACCGGAGGCGACGAGGAGGGGCAGGAGGTTTTCTGTTTCGATGCCAACACGGGAAAGCAGCTGTGGTCGAAGACGGTCGAGACGACGGTTGAACTCCCCGAAGTGACGGAGGATACCGGCTACGCCGCACCAACGATGGCGACCGACGGCCAGCGCGTATTTGCTATCTTTGCGACGGGCGAACTGGCGGCGTTCGACTTTGAAGGCAATCCGGTGTGGCAAAAGAATCTGGGGGTTCCGACGAACCCATACGGCATGGGTTCGTCGCTCATCAGCGATGGTGAGCGGCTGTTTGTCCAGTATGACCACGAGGAATCGCAGAAGGTGATCGCGCTCGACTGCGCCTCTGGGAATCCGGTCTGGCAAACTCCGCGCAAACATATTTCGTGGGCCAGCCCGTCGTTGATTGAAACCGAAACCGGAGTGCAGCTTCTTCTCAACGACGAGGAAAATGTGACGGCCTACGATCCAAGGTCCGGGAAGCAACTTTGGACGGTCAAGTGCCTCGGCGGCGAAGTGGCGCCGTCGCCCGCCTATAACGGAAAGGGGGTCGTTTTCGTGGCCAACGAATATGCTCAGGCCAGTGCGCTGAAACTCGTGGACGGCACACCGGAAATCCTGTGGCAATACGATGAATACCTACCGGAAATCTCCAGTCCGCTCGCCGCCGAAAACCTCTTCTTCATCACCACCTCCGCAGGCGATGTGGTTTGCCTCGATGCCGCCACGGGCGAGGTGAAATGGGAGCAGGAGTTTGACGAGGGCTTTAGTTCGTCTCCGGTTCTGGTGGGCGACCGGATTTATTCCATCGACCTCGAAGGCGTGGTGCATATCTTTGAAGCAGCGGCGGAATACAAGGAGATCGCCACCCTCGAAATGGGCGAACCCGTATACGCTACCCCCGCCTTCATGGATGGCCGCATCTATATCCGTGGCGACGAAAACCTCTACTGCATTGGGGATGAATGACCGCAAAGACGCAAAGGAAGCAGGAAATGACGAAGACAACGGAACGACAGGAAGAATTGGTTAAATTGTTTATTGATGCGGCGATCGAGGTGCATCGGGAGCTGGGGCCAGGGTATGACGAATCAATTTATGAGAACGCTCTGGTCGTTGAAATGGAGTTGAGGAACATCCCATTTGAGAGGCAGAAGGTTATTGAGGTTGTTTATAAAGGCGTGCGGGTTGGAGAGGGCAGGTTGGATCTTTTTTTGGGTGGAGAGGTTGTTGTTGAGCTGAAAGCCGTTGAGCAACTCAATCAAAAACATATGGCGCAAGTGATTTCGTATTTAAAGGCAACCAAGAAGCCGTTGGGATTATTGCTCAACTTCCACGAGTTTCTCCTGAAGAAAGGTCTGAGGCGCATCATTTATTCATGACGGACCATGGGATCGCGAGATTCGCTTTCCTTTGCGACTTAGCGTCTTTGCGGTCAAAAATAGACACGGGTAATGAACGACGAAATAGACATTTTAGCGGTTGACCGGATCGTCGAAGAAACCGGGCGCGATGCGGCGTCGGTGATTCCGGTCCTGCAAGGTGTGCAGAAGGAATTCAAGCATCTGCCGGAGGCCGCGCTGCGGCGGGTGTGCGAGATCACCGACATCACGCCTGCGCAAATCGAGGGCGTTGCATCCTTTTTCCCGCGGTTCCGCCGGACGCCGGTCGGCAAGCATATGATTAGTGTTTGCGATGGCACGGCCTGCCATGTGAAAGGCTCGTCCGCCGTTTATGGTTCCGTGCTCCACGAACTCGGCATCGAGGAGGGCGACACCGATGCCGCCGGGTTGTTCACCGTCCAGAAGGTGGCTTGCCTCGGATGTTGCACACTGGCGCCCGCGGTGCAGATTGATGAAACGACCTACGGCCATGTTCGCACGGATACGGTTTCGAATATGATCACCGATTTTCTTGAAAACGAGGCCAACCGGGTTCCGAAAAAGTTCCAAAGCCGGGATGATGGCATTTCGATGGGCGAGGTGCGCGTGGGTCTCGGCTCGTGCTGCGTGGCGGGCGGCAGCGCCAAGATCCGCGATGCGCTGGAGGAAGAACTGGCTTCGCTCAAATGCAACGTCGATATAAAACCGGTCGGTTGCGTCGGCATGTGCCACCGCACGCCGCTGGTGGAGGTGGTGATTCCGGGCGAGGAACCCGTCCTGTATGCCAAGGTGAGGCCGGAGGATATTCCGGAAATCATCGAACGGCATTTTTGGTCGGACAGTCCCTTTGTCAAGATCCGTGCGTCGGCGGAAAGCTGGCTGAAAAAAATCTATACCGACGAAGCCCGCAATATTCCCGAACGCTACTCTATCGACGTGCGCGATGAGCCGGTTGCCGATTTTCTTGGCCGGCAGCAGCATATTGCCACCGAGCATTGTGGCGTGCTGAATCCATCGGACATGGAAGAGTACAAACGGTTGGATGGTTTCAAGGCGCTTAAAACAACCTTCTTTAAATCCGACCCCGAATGGCTCGTTTCCGAAATTGAAAAGAGCGGGTTGCGCGGCCGCGGCGGCGGTGGATTCCCGACCGCCCGGAAGTGGGATGCCGTCCGCAACGCTCATGGCGAAAAGAAATATATTATTTGCAACGGCGACGAGGGCGACCCGGGGGCGTTCATGGATCGGATGATCCTGGAGTCGTATCCGTACCGCGTGATCGAGGGGATGATTATTGCGTCGTTCGCGGTGGGGGCGACGGAGGGCGTGTTCTACATCCGCGCAGAATACCCGCTGGCCGTAAAGCGGGTGCGCCAAGCGCTGGCCGACTGCGAGGCTGCCGGGTTGCTGGGTAAAAATATTTTCGGCAGCGGGCACTCGCTGAAATTGAGGGTGTTCGAAGGGGCGGGTGCATTTGTTTGCGGCGAAGAGTCGGCGCTGATCGCCTCGCTGGAAGGACGGCGCGGCATGCCGAACTATCGCCCGCCGTTTCCTGCGGAAAAAGGGCTGCACGGTTGTCCGACGTTGGTGAACAATGCGGAAACCTATTCGCTGGTGCCGTGGATTATCCGCAACGGTGCGGAGGCGTTTGCCAAACTCGGAACGGAGCAGAGCAAGGGAACGAAGGTGTTTTCGCTGGCGGGCAAGATTGAGCGCGGCGGATTGATCGAGGTGCCGATGGGCATCACCATCCGCGAGGTGGTCGAGCAGATCGGCGGCGGGGTTTCCGATGGGCGGACGTTCAAGGCGGTGCAGATCGGCGGGCCGTCGGGCGGGTGCATCCCGGCGGCGCTAGGCGATACGACGGTCGATTTCGAGGCGTTGAAGGCGGTTGGAGCCATGATGGGGTCGGGCGGTTTTGTGGTGTTGGACAACCGCGACTGCATGGTGGAAATGGCGCACTATTTCCTGTCGTTCACCCAGAGCGAATCGTGCGGAAAATGCACACCCTGTCGCGTCGGCACCAAGCGAATGCTCGAAATCCTGACGAGGCTGTGCAATGGGCAAGGCCGGTCGGGCGATATCGAAAAGCTGGAGCAGCTCGCGCAAACGGTCAAGGCGCAAAGCCTGTGCGGACTCGGCAAGACCGCCCCGAATCCGGTACTGACAACGATTAAGTATTTCCGCGAAGAGTTCGAGGCGCACATTGAAGGACGCTGCCCGGCGGGCAAGTGCCAAAAGCTGATTGTGTACTCGATCAACGACGATTGCATCGGCTGCACCAAGTGCGCGGTTGAATGCCCGGTGGAAGCGATTAGCGGTGAGCCGTATTCGGTGTTTGAAATCGATCCGGAACTATGCGTCCGGTGCGACAACTGCCGGCAGGTCTGTCCGGTCGATGCGGTGGTGGTGGAATGAGAGGGATGACCGCAAAGACGCGAAGGCGCAAAGGAAAATCTGATGGAGGACGTGCTTTGCGACTTCGCGTCTTTGCGGTCAATAAATTTGCGGTAGGATTTTGTTATGCCTGAACTGAGAATCAATGGATTGCCGTCGAGTGTGGATGTGGGTGCCACGGTGCAGGATGCGGCAGAACTGGTGTTTGTCGAGATTCCGACACTGTGCCATCTGAAGGGTATGGAGCCGGAGGCCTCGTGCATGCTGTGCGTGGTGAAGGACATTGCGACGGGGGAGCTGATTCCTGCCTGCTCGGCCAAGGCGATCGACGGCATGGAGATCGATACGGAGTGCGACGAGGTGCAGGCCGCGCGGCGCGATATTCTTAATCTGCTGTTGAGCGAGCACGTGGGCGACTGCGAAGCGCCCTGCACGCGCATTTGTCCGGCGCATCTCGACATTCCGCTGATGCTCCGCGAGATTGAGCGCGGCAATATGAATTCCGCCGAATGGATTGCCAAACGCGATTTGGCGCTCCCGGCCACATTGAGCCATATCTGCCCCGCGCCCTGCGAAAAAGGGTGCCGACGCAGTCAAGTGGATCAGGCGATCACGATTCGGGAACTGCACCGATTCGAGGGGTCAGTCCCGTATTCTAGTAATTACGAGATTACGGGACTGACCCCTCTGTCGAGCGCGCCGTCGGTGGTTGGGGGGAAAGTGGCGGTGATTGGCTCGGGGGCGGCGGGCCTTTCCAGCGCGTGGAAGTTGTGGCAACTAGGTTATGGTTGCACGGTGTTTGACGAGGCACCGAAAGCGGGGGGCACATTGCGCGATCATCCGGATTTGCCGATGGAGGTGCTGGATTCCGAGGTGGAGTCGTTGCGGCTCGCTGGCATAGAATTTAGGTTGGGCTCATCCATTTCCATGCACGAGGTGACAGAGGTATTTGACGGAGTGGTCTTTGCCGGGGAGGAGTTTTCGGGAACCCATTTTGCGGATGCGTTCTATGCCGAGGAGCACAAGCTGGCGGTTAAGGCCGTGGCTAACGGCAAAGCGGCGGCGGTTGCGCTGGATCGGTTTTTGAAGGGCGCGGCTCCGGCATCTGAAGTGCGGTTCGATTCCAAGGTTGGGAAATTGCGCGAGAGCGAAGTGCAGGAGCTGGTGAAGAACTGTGCGGCAGATGAGCAGACTGGAAAGTCTGCTCCACATGTGGGGCAGGCTTTCCTGCCTGCCCAGTCCGAAGCGGGGAGGTGCCTGCATTGCGACTGCCGGAAGCCGGTGGGCTGCAAGCTGCGGAAGTATGCGGAAAAACATGGCGCGGATCAGCGCGAGTTTCCGGCGGACGAACGGAAGCATGTGCAGTTGATCGGGCACAACGAGTCGGTGGTGTTCGAGCCGGGCAAGTGCATCAAGTGCGGGCTGTGCGTGAAGATCACGAAACGGGCGGGCGGGGCGCTGGGGTTGGCGTTTGTTGGCCGCGGCTTCAATACGCAAGTCGCTGTTCCGTTTGGCGCGGCGTTGCAGGAGGGCTTGCAAGATGCCGCGAGGGAATGCGTGGAAGCGTGTCCAACCGGGGCTTTGGCGTTCAGGAATGCGGAGGAGAGAAATTAAAATTAAGAATGTAGATTTAAGAATGAAGAATGGTGGGTCTGCGACGCCTCTATTGAAACGGGAAAATAATATATCACTAATGATATAAAAAGGGCAGAAATAGAGGGTTATTTGAGGAAAATATATCATTAGTGATATAAGAAAAAGGGATTGTGAATAATAAAAAACAACCACGGTACGGAGCGAAACGATGAAAGTGGTTCACATAGTTCCGGGATCGGGCGGCACGTTCTACTGCCAGAATTGCATGCGCGACAGCGCGCTGGTGCAGGCGCTACGGCGGGCGGGCGAGGATGTGGTCATGGTGCCGATGTATCTGCCTATGTTCACGGACGGCGATCCGGTTCAGGGCGACACACCGGTTTTCTTTGGCGGGATCAATGTCTGGCTCCAGCAGCAGGTTCCTTTTTTTCGCAAGACGCCGCGCTGGCTGGATCGCTGGCTTGATTCCAAATGGATGCTGAAACGCGCGGCGGCGATGGAGGGTACGACGTCGGCGTCGGGGTTGGGCGCGATGACGCTCTCGATGTTGGAGGGAACGGAGGGGAATCAGCGCAAGGAAGTTGAGCGGTTGGTGGAGTGGTTGGCGGAGCATGAAAAGCCGGATGTGGTGCATATTTCGAATGCGCTGTTGATTGGGTTGGCGGCGGAGATCAAAGCCGTGCTGGAGGTTCCGGTCGTTTGCTCTCTGCAGGACGAAGATGGGTGGCTTGATGAAATTAATCCGCCGTACAACCAGCAGTGCTGGGATGCGATTAGCGCGCGGGTCGGCGATGTGGATCGGTTTGTGGCGGTGAGCGGTTGGTTTGCGGATCGAATGGCTCGGCGGTTGTCGATTCCGCGCGACCGGATCGATGTGGTGCATATTGGGATTGATCTGGAGGGCTTCGAACAGGCCTCCCTCGATTTCAATCCGCCGGTGCTGGGCTATCTTTCGCGGATGAATTCGACGCTGGGGCTGGACAAGTTGGTCGATGCGTTTATTGAGTTGAAAAAGATCCACGGATTGGAAAACCTGAAGTTGCGCGCAACGGGCGGGTTGGTTGGCGACGACCGCAAATGCGTTTCCTCCCTTAGGAAGAAGCTGGCCAAGCTGGGGCTGGAACCCGATGCGGAATTTATCGAGGATTTTAGCCGGGAACACCGGCTGCCGTTCTTGAAGTCGTTATCGGTGATGTGCGTTCCGGTGGAGCAGGGCGAGGCGTTCGGCACCTATATTATCGAAGCGATGGCGGCGGGTGTTCCGGTGGTGCAGCCGGATGCGGGGGCCTTTCCGGAACTGGTCGAGGCAACGGGCGGCGGGCTGATCTATGGCGATTTGGTGGGAACGTTGCGGGAGGTTTTGAGCAATCCCGATTTGGCGAGGCAGCTGGGGCGGAGGGGTCGCGAGTCGGTGGTGGAACGTTTTGGTGTCGATACGATGGTGCAGAACATGATCGCGGTTTATGGGGAGTTGGCAAAATGATTTTGAGCAAAATGATTACGTTGCTGGCATGCTGTGCAACGGTTTCTTTTGGAGGGTGGGGGACGTATCATGGCGGGGCGGATCTGAGGGGCGTGTCGGAAATCGCGCTTCCTGAAAAACCAGTGTTGCTGTGGCGGTACCATGCGGGCGGGGCGGTCTACAACACGCCGGTGTCGGACGGGGCTCGGATTTTCTTTTCGGCGAAGAAAGGGCAAATTATTTCCATCGATCTGAAGGGTTCCGAGGTTTGGAAGAAAAACTTTACGAGGACGACCGACGCGGGGATGGAGGTGCCGGTGCGGTTCGAGGCCTCGCTGGCTTGCGGTGGCGGGTTGGTGCTGGCCGGAAGCACGCATGGAACCTTGTATGCGCTGGATGCAATGAGTGGTGCTACAACATGGAAATACGAAACAGGCGGGATCATAATCGGGTCGCCGAACCTGCTGTGTAAACGGACTGTGGTCGTACTGGATCAAAGCGAAGGGGCTCTGCATTGCGTGGATCTGGAGAGCGGGAAGCCGCTGTGGAAGACGGAGGGTGTCGAGCGGTGCGATGGCTCTCCGGGAGTTGGGAATGGACGGATCGTCTTTGGCAGCTGTCTGGCGGCCTTGCATGTCTATTCCGAAGAGGGAAAGCACCTGAAGGATGTCGAGATTGGTGGTGATGCGCAGGTGGCAGGGGGCGTGGCGATTGATGGGAACTTGGTCTTTGCGGGCGCGCGCGATGGCAGTCTGGTTTGCGCCGATGCGGAGGCGGGAGACATCGTCTGGCGTAGCGATGCGTCGGAGGATCAAACGTTTTCGACGCCGGCGGTGGCGCAAGATAAAGTGATCTATTGCTCCGATGATGGTTTGGTCTATGCGGTGGATCGCGCCGAAGGCAATCTGATTTGGAAGTTTGACACGGACGGTTTGCCAACCTCTCCGGTGGTGGCGAAGGAGAAGGTGGTGGTGGCGGCGGACGGCGTGCTTTATCTGTTGAAGTTGGAGGATGGCCGGAGGCTGTGGTCGAAGGAAGTGAGCGATGAGATTACGTCGCCGGGACTGATCGGCGGCATGATTGTGGTGGGTGCGGACGATGGAACCGTGAGTGCTTTTGGAGCAAAGGAATAAAGATGTTGAGGCTAAAGAATATTTCGAAAGCGTACGATGAGTGGACGCCGGTGTTGGCGGACGTGAATTTAGCTGTAGCGGCAGGCGAGTCGTTGGCCATTGTTGGCGAGTCGGGCTGCGGGAAGAGCACGCTGCTGAATATTGTCGGCACGCTGGATCGGCCGGATGCGGGGTCGATTGAATTTGACGGGATCGATCTACTGGCGATGGATGAAAAAGAAAGGGCGGAGTTTCGGAATACGCGGATTGGGTTTGTTTTCCAACTGCACCATTTGCTGCCGCAATGCTCGGTGCTGGAAAATGTGCTGGTTCCGTCACTGGTGAATAAATGTGCCGGAGGTGCGAAGGCGCGGGCGTTGCAGTTGCTCGATCGGGTGGGGTTGTCGGATCGGCTTTCGCATCGGCCGGGCACGTTGTCGGGCGGGGAGCGCCAGCGCGTGGCGGTGGTTCGGGCGCTGATCAACCGGCCGCAACTTTTGTTGGCGGACGAGCCGACGGGGTCGCTGAGCCGTGCGGGGGCGGACGGGTTGGTGGAGCTTTTGCTGGAACTAAATCGCGAGGAAAACCTGGCGCTGGTTATGGTGACGCATTCGATGCGGCTGGCAGAAAAAATGGATCGGGTGCTGGTGCTTGAAAACGGAAAATTGAGATCTGAAATTTGAAACTCATTTTAAATAGTTTGCGGTTCCACTGGCGGGCGCATGTGGGGGTGCTGCTGGGGACGATGCTGGCGGCGGCGGTGCTGACGGGGTCGTTGCTGGTGGGCGATTCCGTGGATGGCGCGCTCCGTAGATTTGCCCTCCAGCGACTGGGCGGTGTCCATTATGCAATGCAGACGCCAAACCGGTTTTTTGCGTGCGGTCTAGCCGATAAAATTTCCGGTGGTGCGACGGCGGTGTTGCAGCTGCGCGGCATGGCGATATCGGACGGGAAGCAGATCAATCGCGTGCAGGTGCTGGGTGGGGATTCCAAGCTTTGGACGTTTGCGGGGTTGGAGTTTCAGTTGTTGGAAAACGAGGCGGCACTGAACGAAAAGCTGGCGACGGCGCTCGATGTTACGGTGGGCGACGAGGTTTCGCTGCGTATCGAGAAGCCGGGGTTGTTGCCGCGCGATGCGCCGCTGTCCTCGCAGAAGGATGACCGGACGGTGCGCGGGCGCTTTACGGTTAAGCGGATTCTGTCTGATGATGAGCTCGGGCGCTTTAGCCTGTCGGCCAATCAAGTGGTTCCGCACAATGCTTTTGTGGGCCGGAAATGGTTGGAAGAACGCACCGGATTGGAGGGGAAGGCGAATTTGATTCTTGCGGGTGGGGACCCTCCGGAATTCACGCCTGCGCAGGTGTGGGTGCCCGCCGATTTTGGTTTGCGGTTCAGGGATGCGGGCGGGGTGGTTCAGTTGGAGTCGGATGGAATCTATCTCGGTCCGGAGGTGGCGCGGGCGGCGATGGCGATTCCGGGAGCATCAGGTACATTGACCTATCTGGTGAATTCGATTTCCGCGGGCCAGAACTCGACGCCCTATTCGTTTGTGATTGCCAAGGCCGGAGCAGCGCTGCGCGATGATGAAATCGTGATCAACCGCTGGCTGGCGGATGAGCTGGATGCGGGGGTGGGCGGTTCGGTTTCGATGAACTATTTCGAGTTGCTGGCATCGGGTCGTTTCGAGGAGAGGGAGCGTCGGTTTACGGTACGTCGGGTTGTGGAAATGGATGGGTTTGGAACCGAGCGCGGGCTGGCACCAAAGTTTCCGGGGTTGACGGATGTGGATCGCTGCACGGATTGGGATGTGGGATTTCCGATGGAGGCGGCGCAGCTGGAGAATGCGGCGAACGAGGAATACTGGGACGAATACAAGCAGATGCCGAAGGCGATGGTTTCGCTGGAAGCCGGGCAGGAAATGTGGTCGAACCGGTTTGGTTCGCTGACTTCTGTCCGGTGGCTGGCGGGGCGGGGGATCGAGAAGGATTTTCGGGCTGCATTTGATCCGGCGGCAGCCGGGTTTGTCTTCCTGCCCGTGCGGGAGCAGGCGTTGGCGGCGGTGGACAACGCGATGGATTTTGGCCAGCTGTTTGTGGGGATGAGCTTTTTCCTGATCGTGGCGGCGCTCCTATTGACGGGGCTGTTGTTTGTTTTCAACATTCAGCAGCGTGCGGAGGA